>JBOGWW010000119.1:0-17860 GCA_050693655.1 Actinomycetota bacterium
TAACGCGCTGTCGGGGGGCGGCGGCATGATCGCCGCATTGGCCGGCGGGGTAGCCGGGATCGGCCTCGCGGCATTCGCATCTACCGAGACGGCCCTGATCGTCGCCGGACTACTCTATTCGTTCGGCGCCCTCGTTGCCCGGCGAATAAGCGACCCGATGGCGCACCCACACGAACATCTAGAGCGCATGCGGAACGCGGTCGCCCGCATCGCGTCGGAGCTCATCGAGGGCATCGGTGCGATTTGGGTGCGCGAGCGCGCCCGGCTACCGCTGCTCGGAATCTTCGTTCTGCGCGTGTCGGCGATCTTCGTTGCGCTGATCGCAATCGAAGTCATCCGGACCGAGTACGCCGCGGCGGACGACTCCGGGCGACTGAGCGCGAGTGCGCTGGCCCTGGGAGCGGCGGGGGCCGGAGCCTTCATCGGCGCGCTTTCGGCCCCGGCCATGGGCAGGCGTTTTTCTACTCCCGCGTTGCTGATCGTGGGTTTCATCGTCTCGGGTGCGAGCATGCTGTTCGTCGCACCGGTGCTCACCCTCACCACCACGATCGGCTTGACGCTTTTCGGCGGCTTCGGCGCCTTCGTCGCGAAGGTGTCCGTCGATGCGCAGGTGCAGGGCGCTCTGCCCGACGGGTTCAGGGGCCGGGCGTTCGCGCTTTACGACATCCTCTACAACCTCGCGAGCGTCGTGGCGGCGCTGTTTCTCGTCGCATTCGTCGACGCCTCCCTCGGGGTCCTGTTGGCCTCGGGGGGACTCTTGGTCCTGGCTCTGGCCGGAGCACTCGCCTGGACCATGAAAAAAGCCGGGATGTTCCTGTCCACCGAGACCAAGGTGGTCTAGGAAGCGCGCCTCTCCGGCCGGGGGCCAACATCCCGGCCAAAGAAGGGCACCAATCCAATCCATTGACCGGGACAAAAGCGGCTCGTAGCATGCGGGAATCCAATCCGACCTACTGGGGGGGTAAGTCTGTGTTACGCCGCTTCCGCGCGCTCCTCGTCCTGAGCGCATGCATCTCGCTATTCTTCGTCGGCCAGAGCGCCGCCGATCCGGCCCACACGCCGGGTGGACCCTGTATCCAGGACAACCAGAACGTCTCACGGAGCTCGGTCGCGAACTACGACGACGTCGTCAGGTCGCTGGCCCAGATCGAGCGCACCAGCAAGGGCATGGTCACGGTCGAGAGCGCCGGGCAGTCGGGTGAGGGACGCGAGTTGCTCTACGCCACCATCGGTGAGGGCGAGGACGTGTTCTGGCTGCAGGCACGCATCCACGGCAACGAGCTTCATTCGACCGAAGCGGCACTGCAGGTGCTCAAGTATCTGACCGGTGGCAGCCCCGACGCGAAGCTGATCCGGCAGAACCTGACCGTGGTAGTGGTGCCCATGTACAACCCGGACGGCGCGGAGGCCAACATCCGGCAGTCCACCACCCCCAACCGCATCGACCTCAACCGCGACTGGGAGAACTTCGCCCAGCCCGAGTCGCGCGCTTTCTACGACGTGTGGGAAGCGGTGCAGCCGAGACTCGCTCTCGACCTCCACCACATGAGCAGCGCGCCGCGCGTCGAGGGCACGAACGACCTCAACCAGTTCCAGATCGGGGCGCGGGCCATCGCTCCTACCCGCATGACGGACGAGCAGTGGCTCACCAATCGACGGATGTCGTCGATTTCGATCGAGGCGCTCGAGGGCTACGGGCAGACACACGTCGCGCGCTATCCCGACATCGACATCACGAACGCGGTGCTGAGCCGGATGCTGCTCGGAGGCCCCGGTCCCGACGGCGGCGATCCCGGTTTCCAGACCCAGGGAGCCATCTTCTACGAGGTGCGCTCGGTGGGACAGAAGTCCAACGGCTACCTCGAGAACCTGTTCCGCCTCCCGACCATGGACGTCCTGAGCGCGGCCGCCGACGGCAGCCTCTACGGCCATGGCGTCTCGAGCTGGGAGCAGACGTCCTACGCAGAGGGCGGACCCTGCGGGGACTTCTAAGCCGTTGAGAGGGGGCCTCCGGGCCCCCTTTCTCTTTGCGCGTCGATGCCATCCAGGCTTTGGTTCGGATAGAGAACGTATGCCGGCTATTGGTTCTGCTTGAACCGATCCCTGGAAAACGACGCTGCACCGAACCAAACGGTGGCTCTCGATGGGCTGGTTCTCGTGAGTGAAGCGCCTCAGCGGCGGGATCGCGACGGCGCCGGCTTGCGTGCCACCATTAAGAACTCCGGCGTCTCGGCCGAGGGTTCGTTGCGCGCGTAGGCGCCCGGTTTCACGGAGAAGACCTCTTCGGGGATCAATCCCACGCCTATGGCCATCAGCCTGAGCTCGCGCGGGGTGAACACGCTCGTCCAGAGATCGACCTCTTTCTCGATCCCCTCTTCGCTCTTTATCACGCTGCGTTCGTGCACCACGCCCATGTCCGCGTCGAAGTTCGCCTCGGTCTGGTGGCGCGCCGAGTAGTACGCGCTGAAGGCGGTCAAGATGACTTTTCCGTTGGGCTTCACGGCCTCGGCCATACGCCTGAGCACCACCGAATCGTCACCGCCCATGAGTCCAAAGCCGCCCTGACAAATCGACACCACGGCATCGAACTCGTCCTCGAAGGGCATCTGGCGCGCATCGCATTCGAAGAAGGCCGCCTTCACGCCCGCCTCGCGGGCCGCGCGCGCCGCGATCTCAAGGAAACGTTCGGAGACGTCCACGCCGGTCACCGCAAGACCGGCTTCGGCGAAGGCGACCGCGTGGCGGCCCGGCCCGCAGCCGACGTCGAGAAGACGAGCCTCCTTCTTCAAGCGCAACAGATCGAGGAGGAACTTGACCTCCTGGCGTGTGCCCTTGGTGAAGTCGTAGCGGAGGTAGGCCTCGCCGAGATGCTCCGCGACCGGCCCAAAGAAAGGTTCGCCGGGATGGGCTTTCGGTTTCTCCATCATTTCTTCTTCTTCGGCTGGGGCGGGATTCGCTCACCGGCGGGCTCGAGTCCCCGTGCGCGGGCCCACTCGTCGAGTCGCTCGTAGATGGCCTCCTCACCGATGAGCCCCTCGTCGAGCCTCACGTCGAGCAGGAACTTCTGCGCTTCGCCCACGATGGGTCCCGGATCGACTCCGAGGTAGGCCATGACCTGCCTGCCGTCGAGCTCCGGACGAATCCTGTTCAACTCCTCTTGCTGCGCCAGCTCGGCGATGCGTGCTTCGAGATCGTCCATACGCTCGGCCAAGCGCCGAGCCTTCGCCTGGTTGCGAGTGGTGCAATCCGCCCGCACCAACAGGTTCAGCTCGCGCAGCAGAGGACCGGCGTCGCGCACGTAACGGCGCACCGCCGAGTCGGTCCATCCCAGCCGGTAGGTATGGAAGCGGTGGTGCAAGAAGATGAGCTCGCGTACGGCCTCGACGGTTTCGTTGGGATAACGGAGTTCCCTCAACCTGCGCGCGGCCATGTCCGCGCCCACGACCTCGTGGTGGTGGAAGGTCACTCCGTCCGCCCCGATGCGCCGCGTCCTGGGCTTGCCGATGTCGTGCAGCAACGCCGCCAGACGCAACCGCTCTTCGGGGTCGGTTCGTTCGAGGACCGCGAGCGTGTGATGGAAGACGTCCTTGTGACGGTGGACCGGATCCTGCTCGAGCTTGAGCGCCGTCACCTCGGGAAGGAAGAGTCCGAGCAGCTCCGTGGAATCGGCCAGCTCCAGGGCGCGCTTGGGGGCCTGTCCGGTAAGAAGGCGGGTCAGCTCGTCGCGGATGCGCTCGGCCGAGACCGTGTTTATGAGGTCCTTGAGCTCCGCGATTGCGTCGAGCACCTCCTTGTCGATCTTGAAGTCGAGCTCGGACGCAAAGCGAAAGGCGCGCAGCATCCGCAGGGGATCGTCGCGAAACGACGCGGTCGGTTCGATGGGCGTCCTCAGTCGCCGGTGGGACAGGTCCTCCATTCCCCCGAAGGGATCAACGGGCGCCAGCGCCGGCAAGCGCACGGCCATGGCGTTGATCGTGAAGTCCCGCCGGGACAGATCGGTCTCGATGTCGCTCGCGAAGCTGACCTCTGGATGCCGGGACTCGGGCTCGTAACGTTCGGTGCGGAAGGTCGTGATCTCGACGTGGGTATCGCCGAGCTGGGCCCCCACGGTGCCGAACTTGGCGCCCTGAAGCCACACCGAGCGCGCCAGCGGCTTGACTAGCTCGTGAGTCTCCTCCGGAGCCGCGTCGGTCGCGAAATCGAGATCCCGGCTCACCCGGCCGAGGGCGACGTCCCGCACCGGTCCCCCGACCACGTACAGCTCATGCCCCGACGCGGCGAACGCATCCGCCAGCTTACGTATGGGCGAGTTCGGTTCGAGTAGCTCCGCGAGGGGTGATGTCGCCTGGGACATACCCCCAGACTATGAGACCGGCTGCAATCCCTCTTGACGCAGTGCCAGCTGGAAGTCGTGGGGGCTGCTCGAAGCGTGCAGCGCGTCGTCGAGTGTGACCACCTTGCGCCGGTAGAGCTCGAGCAGGGCCTGATCGAAGGTCTGCATCCCGTAGAAGCCCGACTCCGCCACGATGTCGCGAATCATGTGGGTCTGCTCGGGGTTTATGACGAGATCCCGAATACGGCCGTTCATCACCAGCACCTCGACGGCGGGGACGAGCCCGCGCGCGTCGGCGCTCGGCACCAGTCGCTGCGACACGACTCCGCGCAACGATCCCGCAAGTGAGACCCTGACCTGTGACTGCTGGCTCGGCTCGTAGAAGTCGATGATGCGGTTTACCGTCTCGGTGACGTCGCGCGTGTGAAGCGTCGAAATCACGAGGTGTCCGGTTTCGGCGGCCTGCAGGGCGGCCGTGACCGTCTCGGGATCGCGCATCTCACCCACGAAGATGACGTCCGGGTCCTGGCGCATGGCGGCCCGCAGAGCCTGCAGGAAGTCGGGTGCGTCCTGGCCGATCTCTCGTTGGTTGACGATGGCGGCACGGTCTTGGTGCAGGATCTCGATGGGGTCCTCGATGGTCAGGATGTGACAACGCCGGTTCGAGTTGATGTGGTTGATCATGGCGGCCGTGGTCGTGGTCTTGCCCGAGGAGGTCGGACCCGTCACGAGCACGAGGCCGCGGGCCTCCTCGGCCAGAGAGCGCACCACGTCCGGCAGGCCGAGGCTGTCGAAGCCGGGGCTGCCCGGGAGCACGCGCCGCGCGGCGAGGGCCACCGACCCGCGCTGCAGGAAGACGTTGAAGCGGAAACGGCCCAGCCCGGGCTCGGAGAAGGCGAAGTCGACCTGGCCCTTGGCCTTGAAGATCCGCGCCTGCTCGTCGTTCATGATCTCCAGGGCGGCCCGCTCGCAATCCGAAGCGGTCATGGCCGGAAAATCGGTCGCCGAAAGGGCCCCGTTGACGCGGACGTAGGGGGGACCTCCTGTCTTCATATGAAGGTCGGATCCCTTGCGGTCCACCACGTAGCGCATGAAGTCGTGCACGGTCGCCATTCCTGCTCTCTCACTTCCTCTGAGTCGACTTGCCCTATCCATCGGCAGGTTGGGGCCGCCGGTTGACTTCGCAAGGCGGGAAGCTGCTCGGAAACAGAAGCCTCATGGCACAAAGTGCTTGTTTCCGTTGCGGCCGGCGGGGTATCGCGCCTTATGGCGAATATTGGGGGTTGTCGCATATGTCGCAAAAAGGAGCTGTCATGGCGGACCAGAACCACCGCAAGATGAGCAGAGCCGAGGCCGGCCGCAAGGGCGGGAAGACCACTAAACAGCGTTACGGCGAGGACCATTTCGGCAAGATCGGGCGCATCGGCGGCAAGAAGGGTGGCGAGACCACCAAGCAGCGCTACGGGAGCGAGTTCTACCAGAAGATCGGCCGCATCGGCGGCTCCAAGTAGACGCCTGAGGTAAACAAGCGGGCCCCTTCCTCACCGGAGGGGCCTTTTGGTTGTCGGTAGTTCCTAAAGGCCCACCCTTATGCTGGCTGGAAATGTCGCGCTCCTCTCCGCGCGCGCTCCTTCGAGGCTGGGCGCGCTACCTGATCGCCCTTCCGGTGCTATGGATTCTCGCTCTCGGGGGTTGGTTTGCGCCGTCCGGCGCCTCGGCCCAGGACTCGACCTCCGGGGACATCTCTCTCGAGCTCGTAGCTCAACCCGTTTCCTACGAGGCAGATGACACGCTCGGAATCAAGGTCCGGGTCAGGAACGATTCCAGCGAGGAACTGCCCGGCTTCATCGTGAACGTCGGGCGTGAAGGCCGGCTCACGAGCAGATCGGACCTCCAAGACTCGTTCGATTCACCTCCGGGGATAACTCCGTGGACGACACCGCCCCGGGTCGTGACCGCCGGCCTCGGTCCGCACGAAAGCCGCGTCATCAGGCTGAACCACCCGGTGTCGACGCTTCTGATCTCGGGCTCCGACGAGGAGGGTATCTATCCGGCGACGATCTTCCTGTTGGATTCGAGCGGCGGAGTCGCCCTGGACTCGCTGACTACCCACCTGATGTTCTATCCGGACGGAGCGGAGTCCCAGCTCAACTTCGTTGTGGCTCTGCCGCTCAACGAGCTTCCTGCGCGGGCCCCGGACGGCAACTTCGTGGTCGACTCGGAGGCCGGACCGTCCCCGCTGGAGGAGGCTGTGGGTGAGGGAGGGTGGCTGACTCAGACCGTCCGCATGCTGAACCGGCTGGGGGGGCGGTTGCGCTTGGGGGTCGCGCCGACCCCCCGGCTGGTCGAGGAGATCACCGACATGGGCAACGGCTACCGGCGCGGAGACGAGCAGGTCGCCGAGTCGGCGCCCGAGGCACGGGGCGCCCGCGATCTCATCGAGCAACTGGGGCAGATGCTTAGGACCGAGGGTGTTCAGCCCTTGCTGGTCCCCTACTCCAATCCCGATCTACCCTCGCTCGCGGCCAGCGAGCTAGACGGTCACGTCGGGACTCAAATCACGCTCGCCGAAACCATCCTCGGTGACACGCTCGGGGTCGACGTGGACCGCTCCTGGGTCTTTCCGCCGGGAGGGCGCATCAACCAGGGCTCGCTGGAACTACTGCAGCTGACCAGCAACGCGGGCGAGCGGACGTTCTTTGCCGGTTCCTCGCTCGTAGAGCCGTCCGACCCCCTGCTCGCGGGATGTCCCATCGAAGCACTTACGGCCGCGTGTCCGGTGGAGGTTTCCACGCAAGCCGGCGAGACGCTCGGCTATCAAGCCGACCCCGGCCTGCAAGAGCGCTTGACGGCGCTGGTGCGCGACGACCACGACCGGCTCAACCTTCAACGCTTCTTCGCGGAGACCGCGATGATCCGACAGGAACAGCCGGGCCGAACGGATCGCATCGTGCAGGCAACGCTCCCCTCGCTCTGGCATCCGCCCCCCAGACTCGTCCGGACGCTCTACCGAGGTCTGGCGGACGCCCCCTGGCTCAGGACGGTCACTCCCGACGAAGGTCTCGAGCTCGGCATCGATCCCCTCGATCGGCGAGCGTCCGACACCTCGGTCTCGGTTCAGAACCAGCTCGACCCCTTCGACTACGCGGCGATCGAGCAAGCCGAGTCGACCGTCCAGAGCTTCAACTCCGTGGGGCCACCACCCGCGCTGTATCAAAGGCTCCTGCGCAACTATCTGGTGGCCGAGAGTCGAAACTGGTGGGTGAACGAGGAGTTGGCCGCTCGAGGTCTGGCCTACGCATCCGCCTCCGCAGAGGAGGCCCGCGACGAGATGGACAAGATCTCGATCGAGGTCAGCGAGCGGATAACGCTCACGTCGAGGGCCGAGGACATCCCCGTTCGAGTCCTCAACAATGCGGGCTACCCGGTCAACGTTCGCTTCCAGTTGAATTCCACGCGGCTCCGAGTCGAGGACGAGGAGGTGCAGACCTTCGAAACCGGTAGGACGCCATTGACGATCCCGGTGCGGGCGGATACGAGCGGGTTCTTCCCGGTGACGATGGCGCTCGTTACACCCGATGGATCCGAGATCATCGCCGAGAGCGAGCCGACGGTGCGCTCGACCGAATTCAACAACGTCGCCCTGACCATCACCGTCGGCGCACTGTTCTTCTTGATCGCGTTCTACCTCCTGCGCTGGTATCGCCGTCGCGGCAGCAGCGCTCGGGAGCCTGCTTGAGCACCAATCTCGCGCGCTCCACGGCGATCATGACCGTCGGAACGGTTCTCTCGCGCGCCACCGGGTTGTTACGCATCGCGGCCATCGCCGCGGCTCTAGGAGTGGTCGAGACGGGGGGGCTGAGCGACGCGTTCAACTACGCCAACACGGCTCCCAACATAATCTACGAACTCTTCCTGGGTGGAGTTCTGACCTCGGTGTTCGTGCCGGTCTTCGTCGAATTGTTGGAGAAGGAGGGGCGCGAACGAGCCTGGCAGGTCGCCAGTGCGCTTATCAACGTTGCGGTCGTCGGACTCGTGGCCGTGAGCATCGTGGGCATCCTGCTGTCCCCTTGGATCGCCAAGCTCTACACCCTCAATGTCGACGGGGATACCGCGCGCATGGAGGAAGTCATGACCTTCCTGTTGCGGCTCTTCATCCCCCAGATCATCTTCTACGCCTTGACCGCGATCACTGCCGGCCTGCTTAACTCCCACAAACGGTTCGGGCCGCCGATGTTCACTCCCGTGCTCAACAATCTGGCCGTGATCGCGGTTTTCCTCAGCTTTCGCTACGCGGTGGGGTCGGTGACGCTCGAGAGCGTGACAACGGGCCAACTCATCATCATCGGAGGCGGTACCACTTTCGGTGTCGTGCTGATGGCGCTCGCGCAATTGCCTTTTCTGCGCGGCCTGGGCCGCTACCGGTGGACCTTCCACATCCGTCACCCCTCGGTCATCAAGCTCGCCAAACTGTCCGTGTTCGTAATCGGCTACGTCGTGACGAATCAGCTTGGCTACCTCGTGGTCCAAGTCCTCGCCGGTGGCGAGGTTGGTGGGTACACGGCATACACCTGGGCGTTCACCTTCTTCCTGCTGCCCCACGGGCTATTCGCGGTGTCGATCATGACTGCGCTGCTCCCGGGAATGAGCGAACACGCGACGAACGAGCGCTGGGATCTATACCGGGGGCAATTGTCGGTGGGGGTGCGCGCCACGACCTTGCTGATCCTCCCGGCGGCCGTCGGCTATTTCGTTCTGGGAACGCCGATCGTAAGGGTCCTGCTGGAACACGGGGTGATGGGACCCGAGTCCACAGAGCTCGTCGCCAGCGTGCTGCGCTTCTTCGTGCTGGGTCTGGTGCCGTTCGCGGTCTACCAGTTGTTCCTGCGCGCCTTTTACGCGCTGCACGACACCAAGACTCCGTTCTACATAAACCTCGGAGTCGTGGCCCTGAACACGGCGCTGAACATCCCGATGTACGCGTTGTTCGGTGTCCGTGGACTCGCGGCCGGTCACGCCATTCACTACTTCGCCGGAGTCATCCTGCAGGGCCGCATCCTGTCTCGCCGGGTCGAGGGCATCGACGAGCGGCGCATCGCGCGAAGCTCGGTGAGGATAGGCCTGGCCTCGCTGGGGATGGGAGTGCTCGTTTGGGGGGTCTATTCCACGACCAGCGCGCTCATAGACCCCACCTCCTTCGTGAACGATCTCCTGATCGTCCTGCTGCCGGTGGCGGCGGGAGCACTCGCTTTTCTGGGGCTGTGCGTGGCTCTGAGGATCGAGGAGCTCGACTACGCCAAGGCCGTAGTCGGACGCCGATTTGCCGCCAAGGGGTAAAGGTCACCCCCCAAGTTGACCGATAGGTAGTTCATGACCCTCCACTCCGACGAACGCGGCCTGCTGGGCGGCTGGGCAGCCAAGCTGATCCTGTTCCTCGCGCTGCTCGGCGTCGTCATCTACGACGGTGCCGCCCTCGCGGTCAATGCCTTCCAACTGGACACCATCGCCGACGAGGTCGCGCTCGAGGTTTCGACGGCGTCCGGGGACGAGGGCTTCTTCAGGCTCGAGCGCGAGGCCAAGAAAGCCGCTCGGAAGCGCGATGCTCGGTTCGTCGACCTCGAGGTCAACAAGGACGAGGAATTCCTGCAGGTAACCATCACGCGGGAGGCCAACACGCTGCTGGTCGGCCGCTTCACGCAGACCTCCGAATGGGGCCAGATGTCGGCCACGGGGAAAACCTCCACCCGCTAGCGGCCTTTCGGCCCCGATGGGCCCCCAGATGTTTGCCGGTCGAGGCACTAGTAGCATCCCCCTGTGGCATCCGAGATGGTCACTCTCGCCGAGCGCTATGTGCTCGAATCCGAAATAGCACGCGGTGGCATGGCCATCGTCTACCGAGCGCGCGACGACGTGCTCGCCCGACCGGTGGCGGTCAAAGTGCTCCACGCGCACCTGGCCAACGACCAGGCCTTCCTCGAACGCTTTCGCTTCGAAGCTCTGGCCGCGGCCCGTCTGGCGCATCCCAACATCGTCTCCATCTACGACACGGGGGCCGAGGAGGGAGCCCGGGACGCCGAAGCGCGCCACTTCATCGTCATGGAGTACTGCGGAAACGGGAGTCTCTCGGAGCACCTCCTCAGGGACGGTCCCTTCCAACCCGAACGGGCGGCCGCGGTGGGGACCTCCGTGTGCGACGCGCTCGCCTACGCCCATCGCTCCGGCGTCATTCACCGCGACATCAAGCCGGCCAACGCCCTGGTGACTGAGTCCGGAGGTCTCAAGGTCGCCGACTTCGGCATCGCCAAGGCCGCCTTCTCCGACGGCGACGTGACCACGACCGGCTCCATCCTCGGGACCGTCACCTACCTGTCGCCCGAACAACTCAAGGGCGAGGAACCCGACCGGCGCAGCGACATCTACTCGCTTGGGGTCACACTTTACGAACTTCTGGCCGGACGGGCCCCCTTTGAAGAAGAGACCCAGATGGCTATCGCGATGAAGCATCTTCGTGAGGAGCCTGCGCCGCTGAGGTCCGTCCGGGGGGGCATCCCGCGCCGCCTCGAGAACGTGGTGGCCAAGGCCATGGCCAAGGATCCCGACGATCGTTACCAGAATGCCCAGGAGATGCGAACCGCTCTCGAAGGACAGTCCGCCGCCAGATCGACCGCGGTCCTGAGGCGGCCGACCCGCTCCAACGAGCGGGCCGAGACGACCGTGCGCCGGAGACCTCCTCCCCAGAGGCGTCCCCGCAATCTGGGAGCCTTTGCGATGCTCGGGATCATCGCGGTCGTCGTCGCGGCGGCCTCGATCCTGCTGCTCACGCTCTTCAACAACCCGGAGGATCCCGGCGGCGAGGGCCGGAACCGGGGCGGGGGCCAATCGAACGGTGGAGGCGCGGGCGGGGGCGGTGGAGCCATCGAGGTGCAGTCCGTGACCGACTTCGACCCCCAGGGGGACGGCAGTGAGCATCCCGAGGAGACCGACCTGGCCGTGGATGGAGACTCCGCGACCGCTTGGACCACGGAGAACTACAACGATCCCCTCAGTGCGCTCGGTAAGGACGGGGTGGGACTCGTGTTCGACCTCGGGAGCGAGACCGAGGTGGCGAGCGTCGAGGTCCAGGGCTGTGGGAGCTGCGGGCTGCAGGTCGGCCACGCGTCCGAGTTGGGGACCGATGCCTCGGAGTTCGAGACCGTCGGGGAAACCGGCTCCGCCGCCGATCCCCAGAGCTTCGAGGTCGATGCCGTCTCCAATCGCTACTGGCTGGTGTTCGTGACTGCGCTCCCCGGTGGCGGTGGCGGGTCGGCCTCGATATCCGAGGTCACCTTTGGCGGGCCCTAGCCGGGCGGCGGACCCGCAGCAGGGAAGCGATCACGACCTCCTACGAGCCTTTCTGGAGGGAGACGACCAGGCCTTCAACGGGCTCATGGAGAGGCACGAAGACCGCATCTTCGGCCTCTGCCTCAAGATGCTGCACAACCGATCGGACGCGCTCGAGGCGAGCCAGGAGATCTTCATCACGGCCTTTCGCCGAGCCTCGTCCTTCCGGGGCGACAGCGCCTTCGGCACCTGGCTCTACAGGATCGGGATCAATCACTGCAAGGACGTGCTCAGGAAGCGCAGGGACGTGCTGCTCGAGGCCGACCAGTTGGAGCTGGGGGGAGCGGACACCGGGCAGCCGGGGGTCGAGGAGGCGGCCGCGTTGCGCCTCGACCTCGCCCGCGCGCTGGCCTCTCTGCCCGACGACTACCGTGAGGCCGTGATCATGCACGATCTGGGCGGCGTGCCCTACGAGGAGATCGCGAGCGTGACCGGCGTCCCCCTCGGGACCATCAAGTCTCGAATCAGCCGGGGGCGGCGCCGGCTCGCCCGGTTGCTGGAACCCGCCGAAGCTCCCGACTCGTCCAAGGATCGAACATGAAGTCGATCAGCCACGAACGCTGCTCGGAGCTCCTCTCGGACTATGTGTCGGGGGAACTCGCCTCCGAGGAGCGCCAACGCGTCGAGGAACACCTTGAACACTGCGCGCAGTGTTCGGCTGAGCGCGCCGGGCTTGCGTCCCTAAGCCCGGCCGGGACCGAGGCTCCGGGCTTGATGGATGACGAGCGCGCGGCCCTGCGGGCGGCGGTCCGGGGCACCCTCGGCTCCCAGGAACCCGAGGTGGTCCCGCTCGCCGACGAGAGCGACGCCGTGATCGTGCCACTGGAGCGGAAGGGCGCCCGGGCCGGGCGCTACCTGGGGATCGCGGCGATGCTGGCACTGCTGGCCGTGGGCTCCCTGTTCGTATTCCGCGGCGGGCTCGGCTTCTCGGGGGGAGACTCCGATGCCGGGGACGCGGCGGTCTCCGGCGGGAGGGACGAAGACTCCGGCGGTGGCGGCGCGGAGGGCCAGGCTCCCGAGCCCCGGGGCCGCGCCGCGGAGGAGGTCTATCGCAGGGCCAAGTCTCTGAGCCCGACCTATCAGGCGGACCGCGGGACCTTGGCGAACGACGATCTCGACCGGCTTACGGAACAGCCGGCCTTCGAGCGCTCCGTTTCCTCGGCCGCGGCGATCGCCGATACCGCCGGCGAGCGCGAGCAAGCGGAGAAAGACCCCCAGGAGCTGAGCATGCTCGCCGACCGCGCTAGCGACCGGTCGCTCGCGCGCCTCGTCACCGAGGTCCCCGACTCCCTGTCCGCCGCGGTGAGGGAGTGCGGGTCCAACGCCCTGGCCGAGCTCGGGGGGCCCGCCCTGGCCACCTATGCCACCACCGCCACACTCGAGGGCCGGGACGCGCTCATCATCGGCTTCCTCACCGGACAACGGTCCCTCGACCGGTACGCGCTTTACGCCTTCGAGGCCGGTGACTGCACTACGATTCTCACGAACACCGAAGGTCCGCTCCGGTAGCGTCCGGCGTATCGAGACCGGAATGGTCGCCCCGTGGCTGCGTTTAATAGGTTGTGGAGACTATGACCGACGAGGTAAGGGAGATCATCATCATCGGATCGGGGCCGGCCGGCCTGACCGCGGCCGTCTACGCCGGTCGTGCCGACCTCAAGCCGCTCATGATCGAGGGCTTCGAGGCGGGCGGACAGCTCATGCTGACGACGGACGTCGAGAACTACCCGGGGTTCATCGACGGGATCATGGGTCCCGAACTGATGGAGCGCATGCGTAAGCAGGCGGCGCGCTTCGGGACCGAGTACCTGACCGAAAACGTCACCTCGGTGGACTTCTCACAGCGCCCCTTCGTCGTGAAGGCGGCCGACGAGACCCACCGGGCGCGGGCGATCGTAATCGCGACCGGCGCTTCGGCCAAGATGCTGGGGGTCCCGGGCGAAAAGAAGCTTCTGGGTCACGGAGTATCGACCTGCGCTACCTGCGACGGCTTCTTCTTCAGGGATCAAGAATTGCTGATCGTCGGGGGCGGTGACTCCGCCATGGAGGAAGCGATCTTTCTCACGAAGTTCGCCTCCAAGGTCACGGTCGTGCACCGGCGCGACGAACTCCGCGCCAGCAAGATCATGCAACAGCGGGCGATGGACAATCCCAAGATCACCTTCCTGTGGGACTCGGTCATCACCGAGCTGGTGGGCGACCAAAAGCTGAGCGGGGCCAGGGTCCGCAACGTCAAGACCGGCGAGGAATCGTTCCTCGAGGCCGGAGGTGCCTTTGTCGCCATCGGCCATACCCCCAACACCGCTCTCTTCGAGGAGCAGCTCGAGTTGAACGCGGGGTACGTCAAGACCGCCGGCGAGACCTCGGAGACCTCGGTTGCGGGCGTTTTCGCGGCGGGCGATGTCGTCGACTACCGCTACCGCCAGGCCATCACCGCAGCCGGCATGGGCTGCGAGGCGGCCATGGACGCCGAGCGCTGGCTCGAGGCGCAGCACTAGACCCGGCCCCAGAACCGAACGAGCCTCCGGGCAGTCGTACTCTCGATAAATGCCTTCCGCATCCAAGCGCGTCCTGTTGCTGGCCGCCACGGCGCTGACCCTCGCAGGGGTCGTCGGCGCGCGCGCGGAGAGCGCACCGTCCGCGGGATACGTGCCGGCGAGCTCGAGCTCCAAGGTCTTCCCCGTGGCGCGCTCCGAGTGGTACTCGGTCATCAACTTCAGCAACGACTGGCACGCCGAGCGCATGCGATTGGTCGACGGCAAGTGGCGTCGAGTCGGGTTCCACGAGGGTAACGACATCCTTGCCGAGCCCGGCACGCCGGTGAGGGCCGTCACCGCGGGAAACATCGAACGCGCCGGTTGGCTCTTCTACTCGGGCTGGCGCGTGGGCATCCGGGGGGACGATGGGCGTTACTGGTTCTACGCTCACCTGTCGGAGGCGCCCAGCGTGGCCGAGGGTCAGCGGGTGGACGCGGGTGATCCGATCGGCAAGGTCGGCAACACCGGTTACGGACCGAGGCCGGGGCATAAGGACGAGTTCGTCGCGCACCTTCATATCGGGATACAGGAGCCCTCGGGCGCGTGGGTAAACCCTTACCCCTTGATGAAACGACTGTACGAGGATGCGCAGCGCCGATGACCCGCTTGATCCGCCACGGTGAACGTTCCGATCAGGTTGCCGACATCCAGGCACGACTGCGCGGGCTCGGTTTCATGGTGGACGATGACCCTGGGGATTTCGGCTCATCGACTCTCCTCGCGCTCAAGACGTTTCAGCAAGAGCGAGGCCTCATCGCCGACGGGATCGTCGGGCCCGACGCCTGGGACCAACTCGTCGAAGCGGGGTGGCGCCTCGGCGATCGGGTGCTCTACATGAAGTATCCGGCGTTTCGAGGGGACGACGTCCAGACGCTGCAGGGTCGTCTCAATGCACTCGGCTTCGATGCCGGCATGGAGGACGGCATCTTCGGAGTCGACACCGGCCGCGCGGTGAAGTCCTTTCAGCGAGAGTACGCGGTCGCGGAGGATGGGATCGTGGGACCGCACACGACGATCGCGCTAACGGGACTACGCATTGACCGGCCCGGTACCGCTGCCGGGTTGCGCGAGGAGTTGCGCCGCGCGGAGCACGAGGGTATTCACCGGTCGTTGATCGCAATCGATCCGGGTCACGGAGCGGACGACCCCGGCGGTCTGAGCGAGGCGCTCACCGAGGCGGACCTCTGCTGGGACCTGGCGGGGCGACTGGCGGACCGGTTGGCGCGCTACGGAGCGCGTGTGCGCTTCACGCGGCCCGAGACCGAGAACCCCGATTCGACAACGCGCTCACAACGTGCCAACCAGATAAGCGCCGATCTGTTCGTCTCGATTCATTTCAGTGCCCACAGCGAGCCCTCTGCCGAGGGCTCGTCCACCTACTACTGGCGCGCTTCACGCGGGGGAGCGCAGCTCGCGGAGTTGATCCAGGACGAATTGACGCGGCTCGGGCTCAAGGACTGCCGGAGTCACCCGGGCTCCTTCGCCGTCCTGCGCGAGACCAAGATGCCGGCCGTTCTGGTCGAGCCCGCCTACGTGACCAGTCCCGAGGATGTCAAACGGCTCGAGGATCCAGAATTCCGCACTGCGGTGGCGGATTCCCTTTCGACCGCGATACGTCGCTACTTCGAATCGAACTGACGCGGTCTCACGCGGGTGTACTCCCGCTCGATGTCGCACCGGCTTCGGTGCCCGTGATCACCCGCAGCAACCGCTCGAGCTCATCGGTCGAAACGAAGTCCAGCACGATGCGTCCCTTGCGCTTGCCCACGTCGACCCTGACTCGTGTCTGCAGGTACTCGCTGAGCTGCCGTTGTGCCTCGCTGGCTATCGGGGGCCGCGCCTGCCGGCTTCCCTTGCGCATGGAAGGGGCCATGGATTGGTAGCGGCGAACGAGCTCTTCCGTTTCGCGCACCGATATGCCCTCTGCACCGATGCGCTGCGCGAGTCGTTGCTGGAAGGGATTGTCCTGCAACCCAAGGAGTGCTCGGCCGTGCGCGGCCGAGACTCGTCCTTCGACGAGCAATTTCTGAATGCCCGGCGGCAGCGCGAGCAGTCGCAGCGCGTTCGTGATCGTCACGCGACTGCGGCCCAAACGTCGACCGAGTTCCTCTTGCGTCAGTCGAGCCTCTTCGATCAACTGGCGGTAGCCTTCGGCTTCCTCGATCGGGTTGAGATCCTCGCGGTGGAGGTTCTCGACGAGGGCCCGCTCGAGCGAACCGCGGTCATCCGTTGCAACCGTCATCACCGGGACGCGTTCGAGTCCCGCCAGCTTCGCCGCGCGCAATCTGCGCTCTCCGGCGACGAGCTCAACGCGACCGCCTCCGAGCTTGCGTACGAGCAACGGTTGAAGAATCCCGAGTTCGCGGATCGACTCCGCGAGATCGCCGATGGCCTCGCCGTCGAAGTTCCGGCGCGGCTGGCGCGGGTTCGGAGCAATCGCATCCAGGGTCACTTCGTCGATGCGAGCACCCGAGACTTCCGCGCGGGCTTCGTGCGCCGGCAGCAGCGCATCGAGCCCCCGGCCGAGGCCCGCGCGGCGCGTCACGATCCGCTCCAGGGCGGGGCCGGGGGCCAGGCCGCTTCGAGGTCGCCCGGAGATGGTGCCTTGACGCCGAAGCCGCGGCCGCCGGGGCCGGGCGTTACCGCTTCCCTGGAGGCCGCCGACCTCGGCGGGGGGGCGGGGATGTGGGTGGCGAGCCCGAAACGGCCCTCGTACTCGCCCGCCAGCAGCCGGTAAGACAGCGCCCCGCGCGACGAGGGGTCGAGCGTCAGCACCGGCTCACCAAACGACGGTGCTTCCGACAACCTCACACTCCGGGGCACCACCGTTTCGAAGACGGAGTCTCCAAAGTGACCGCGCACCTCGCCGGCCACCTGGCTCGACAGCCGCGTGCGCGCGTCGTACATCGTCAGCACGAAGCCCGCGATCCGGAGATCGGAGTTCAAACCCCCCTGGACCCGCTCGGCGGTACTCATCAACTGGCCGAGTCCCTCGAGTGCGTAGTACTCGCACTGGACCGGCACCACCAGGTCCTGGGCGGCGGCCAGAGCGTTGACGGTCAGCAGGCCGAGTGACGGAGGGCAGTCGACGAACACGAGGTCGTAGGCCGAGATCGCACCCTCGAGCGCCTCCGCCAGCCTGCCTTCTCTGGCCGTCACCTCCACCAGCTCGATCTCGGCCCCGGCGAGATCCGGCGCAGCCGGCAGGCAGTCGAGCCCCTTTATCCCAGTGGATCTGACCACCGCGCGCGCTGAGGTTCCGTTCACCATCAGGTCGTAGGTCGAGCGCTCGAGCGAGCGGTGGTCGATGCCGAGACCGGTGGTCGCATTCGACTGCGGGTCGACATCGACGACCAGCACACGATGCCCCCGCAGCGCCAGCGCGGCCGCCAGGTTGACCGAGGTGGTCGTCTTGCCCACTCCGCCCTTCTGATTCGCGAACGAGACCACCCGCGGCGTGCCCGGCCGGATCGCTCGTACTTCCAAGAGTTCCCAGTTCCTGGTTCCGGTTGCGGTATGCGCGTGGCTGATCTTCTCGCCTCCGGGGGTCAGGGGCCCGGTTGGGGCCCTCCGAAACCGATGATAGCAAGCCCGCGCGGCCCTCTTTCGG
>JBOGWW010000120.1:0-8464 GCA_050693655.1 Actinomycetota bacterium
GCCTCGTCCTCACCGCTGCGGAAGCCGGAGAAGGTGGCGTAGGCGTGATCCTCGTCATCGGGTGCGACTGCGACGCGCGTGACCCAGCGCTCAGGAAGCTCCTCGTCCACGCGTTCCCAGTTGCCGCCGCCGTCGGTCGACGTCCAGACCCGGGTGTCATCGGTGCCGAAGTACAGCCGCTGAGGATCGCTCTCGGCAGCCGCGACCGTGGTCAGGGTTCCGTACGGGTACAGCGTGTCGCGACCCGGCCCCCCGGTGAGATCGGGGCTGATCGGG
The DNA here is from genome assembly GCA_050693655.1 of Actinomycetota bacterium. Lineage (GTDB taxonomy): Bacteria > Actinomycetota > CADDZG01 > CADDZG01 > WHSQ01 > WHSV01. The sequence goes on from JBOGWW010000120.1 coordinate 277, forward strand.
GTCCAGGTCTCGCCTCCATCCGTAGAGCGGTTGAGGATGTTCCCGCCGTAGTACATGACGTTCGGATCGTTCGGATCGAACTCGAGCGGTGCCATCCAGTTGCGCCTCTGCGACGTCGTCCTGTTGGTGAAGCTGATCATCGTGTCTCCACCATTAATCGACTTGGCGCAGTTCCCGTACTGGAAGCACGCGTACACGATGTTCTGGTCCTCGTAGTTGATGGCGTTCTCGAGTCCGTCGCCGCCGAAGTGCTCGTTCCAGCGGTCGCCGTTCCAGGTTCGATTCGAGCCGTTGTCCTGGGTTCCACCGGCGATGCGAGTGGGATCCTGCTCGCTGACGTCGAGCGTGTAGAACTGCGTGTAGGGCTCGTACGTCGCCTTGGTCCAGGAGGCGCCGTTGTCGTCGCTTCGATAAGTGCCGCCGTCGTTGCCCAGATAGATGCGGCCCTCGACCTTCGGATCCCAGGCCATCCCATGCTGGTCCACGTGGACCCTCGGGGCCCCGACTCTCCAGGTCGCGCCGCCGTCGGTCGTCTCCATGAGGGGGACGCCCGCAACAAAGGCGCGGTCGGCGTTCTCCGGCGTCACCCAGATACGCCCGAACCACCAGCCGAAGCTCGACTGCGAGTTTCTCAACAGCGGGTTCGGCGGAGCCTTGGTCCATGAGTCGCCGCCGTCGTCGCTGACGTAGAAGCCCTCGAAGAAGCCGAGGGTCTCGCTGTGGATGACGTAGAGGCGGTCGGGATCGCTGGGGGCGAGTCCGATGCCCATGCGCCCGGTCTCGGAGTTCGATGGCGGAAGACCACCCGAGAGCTGCGTCCAGGTGTCGCCGCCGTCGGTCGAACGGTGGACGCTCGAGCCCGGGCCCCCGTAACGCCGAAGATCGGGCTCGCGGCGGTGGTCCCACATGACCGCGTAGACGTTGTCGGTGTTCTCCGGATCGATCGCAAGATCCGTCCCGCCGGTGGTGGCGTTGGCGCCCTCGAGCACGAGGTCCCACTTCTTGCCGCCGTTGGTCGAACGGTAGATCCCTCGCTCCCCACCGGGAGTGAAGAGGTTGCCCGACGCGGCCACGAAGATTGTGTTCTGTCGATCCGGGTCGATCATGATGCGGCTGATGCGGTCGGTGCCCTCGAGGCCGGACTGCTTCCACTTGCGACCGTTGTTGTTCGAGGTGTAGATGCCCGTACCGCCGAAGGTCATCGACCCTCCGCCGGGATTGGACTCACCGGTGCCCGCATAGAGCTTTCCGTTCGGTGCGATCGCCAGTGCACCGATCGACTGCGTGAGATCCCGGGGCCACGCTTGCTCGAAGGTCCCGCCGGCATCGTCCGAGCGCCACACACCGCCGCTGGCGGCCGCGACGAAGATGCGGTCCTCGACCTTCGGATGTACGGCCACGTCGGTTATGCGACCACCGATGTTGGTCGGACCCTGCAGCTGCCAGTTCCTGCTCGCCACGCGGGGCGCCCGGGACTTGGTCGAGGCCTCGACCTCGGCGGCCTGGGCCACGGCTCGCTCGAACGCGTTTCTCGGAATCTCTTGCTCTCCGCTGCGCGACAGCATGAAGTCGCCCGGTACGTGTTTCGGAAGCGGCGCGGCAGCCACCCGTCTCCGCGGCGCATCACCTCTCTGCGCGACGGCTACTCCGGTTGCCAGTAACGCGACGACGGCGAGCGCTGCGATTGCTCGAGTCCGCATTGACTCTCCCCCTTCGGTAAGTCCGGCCCATCCTTGCTTCCAGCTTCGCCGGCGCATGGTATCGAATCTGCCTAAATGGCAGTTCTTGGGGCGAATCGGGCGGTCTAGTCGAGCGCGTCGACCCGCACGAGCACCCATTCCTCGCCCCGGAAGGAGCCCTCGGCGACCATCGCCCGGTCGGGCACGCCGGCGGCGTCCGAGGCGGGCATGGGGACGTAGTCGACCCCGAATCCATCCGCGCTCATGACCTCCCGGTAGCGCCGCGCCAGGTCCGGGTAGCGGATGCGCAGCTCGTTGCCGGGATAGCGCGCATCGATGTGACCGTTGACGCGCGCGCCGGAGAACTGAAAGAGCCACAAGCCGAGCACGTTGTCTTCGTCCTGGGGAGCCTGCACGACGTCGTCGGGACCGAGTTGCTCCGCCGCCTCCGCGATGAACGCGCCCGGTGCAAACTCGTCACGGGTGTAAAGCCAGCTGTGTTCGTGTCGTCCGAGGATGTTTGCAAGCGCCTGCGACGAAAGCCACAGTGAGAGCGACCCCAGCAGTACTACGAGGCCGACGGCGAGGGGGGCCCAGAACTCGGAGCGCCGTCGCAACCAATCGAAGCCCGTGGCGAGGGCGACGCCCCCGAGGGCCGAGCCGAGCAGATGTGCAACCGGCCACACCCGGCCTTGATGCAGTGTCGTTGAGTTCCCCGACAGGTCCCAGTCGAACCCGGAGCGAGCGCGCGCCAGCACCAGCCAAACCACGGTCGCCGCCGCGAAACCGAGCACCACGCGAGCCTCGATCGTCTTCTGGCGCCGAGCCAAGATCACGCCGGCAACCGCGAGCGGCAGCAGCAAGCCCCATGATGCAAGCGCGGTCAGAGGCGGCCACTCCACGCCGAGCACCGAGATGTTGGTGAAGCCACCGAAGCGCAGGTAGTTGAAGGCCACGGGCCCTGCCCATAGTGCGAATACGCCGAGCGCGGGCACCAGTAGCGCCGGCAGCATGCGCAGGCGGACCTCCGGTTTGGAGAGCGCGACTCCGATCAGTCCCCAGACCAAGGCCGGGAACCAGAGGGGCACGCTGATGAGGCCGACCAATCCGGTTGCGATACCTGCCAGCAACCACCCGCGGCGATCTCCGGTGCGGACCGCGAGCACGATCAACAACCCCGCAGCAGCCAGGACGACGAGGCCCAGCTCGCGGGGAAGGGCCGGCGGGAAGAGACCGTAGACGGAGTTGGGCGAGGCCGTGACCATGTCGGCTCCGTAACGCGCCTCGAGGGGAGTGGCAATGAAGTCGACGCGTCGAGCGCTTATCCACCCCCAGCCGGCAATGAGCGACCCACAGACCGCTCCCGCCCAACCGGAGCCGCGCCTAAGACGGCGCGCCAGGCACGCGCAGCCCAATGGCAACCCCAGGAGAAACAACAGATGCATCGCTTCCTGCGCGATGAAGGTGCCGGTTGAGGGAACGAGCCGGATCATCGTTGCCATGGCCGCGTGAAAGCCCCAGGGGTACGCGTTGCGCGCGAGCTCCGGGGCCGGACCGGGTGGAACCGACTCGCCGCGCAGCAACTGCTCGGTCCAGCCCATATGAAGGGTGGAGTCGCCGGCGCGCACGCCCGAGCCCTCGTACAGGACCGGTGTCACGAAGATCGCAACCAGCAGGAGGGCGAGGAAACCGGCCGGCAACAATCCGCTGATGCTCCCGCGCTTTATGCGGGTGAGGTCGCGTTGTCCCCGAAGTGTCCCGTACACGAGAATGCCCCCTCCAACGAGGGGAACGACTACGGGATTCGAGAACACCGCGCCGCGCGTCGCGGCGTGGGCGATCATGAGAACGACGCTGAGAGCCACGAAGGCGGCGATCGCGAGCAGAGCTCGCTCGGGCAGACCGACTCCCTCGGGCGCTCGCGCCGCAGTCCGGCCGGCGTTCGGCTGTCGCCCCGCCCATCGGAGGATGAGCTCCGCCAGCACCCACCCGATCGCGAGCGCGGCAACGAGTTGAACGACTGCGCCGCCGAGCAGCGCTCCCCCGCCGTCTATTCGACCACCACTAGAACTTGCCCGGCCCCCACGGTTCCGCCTTGCTCGACTCCGACCGTGGTCACGGTCCCATCCCTTTCGGCGGCGATGGTCGTCTCCATCTTCATCGCCTCCAGCACGACGAGTGGATCGCCCCTCGCCACCTCGTCGCCCTCGCTCACGAGGATCTTGAGAATGGTTCCCTGCATCGGAGCGGTCAGCTCTCCCGATCCCACGGCACCGACGGCCGCGGCGGCGGAGGGGGCCATGCTCCGGTGCCACAGCTTCACCGGGCGGCCCTCGACGACGAGGACGCCGTGTCCGGGCTCGGTCAAGGGACTGAGCACCCCGCTCGCTTCGACGGTTCGGGTGGTGTGCGTCCCCGCGACGAAGGACTCATCGGCGAGCAACAGCAGATGCGCGGGGATCGTCGTGCGGATTCCCTCTATCTTGAGCGCGTCGAGCGCCGCGAGCATGCGCGCGATGGCCGTTTCGCGATCGTCGCCGACGACGACGAGCTTGGCGACGAGCGAGTCGTACGCGCTCGGCACCTCGTCTCCTTCCCCGTAGCCGGAGTCCACGCGGACGCCGGGACCCGAGGGCTCGACGTAGCGCGTGATGGTTCCCGGCGCCGGCGCGAAACCGCGCGCGGGATCCTCGGCGTTGATCCGGCACTCGATCGCGTGCCCCAGCGTTTCGAGTTCGGCCTGCGACATCTCGAGAGGCTCGCCCGCCGCGATCTTGAGCTGGCACTCGACGAGGTCGAAACCGAGCACCTCCTCCGTGACCGTGTGCTCGACCTGGAGTCGAGCGTTGACCTCGAGAAAGAAAAAGGAGCCGTCGGAGTCGACCAGGAACTCGGCGGTGCCCGCGATCACGTAGCCGCACGCCTTGGCGAGCGCGACGGCAGCCTCCCCCATCAAAGGAGCCACCTCACGGTGGACCGAGGGAGGCGATTCCTCGACGAGCTTCTGATGCCTTCGCTGCAGCGAACAGTCGCGCACGCCGAGCCACAACGCATCGCTTTCCGAGGGTGAGAGAAGCTGCACCTCGAGGTGCTTCGGAGCCTCCAGGTAACGCTCGACGAAGACCTCGCTCGAACCGAAGTAGGCCTCCGACTCGCGCCTGGCGCTCTCGAAGGCGGGGGCGACCTCGGCGCGCCCGTGCACGACCTTGAGGCCACGGCCCCCGCCACCGCCCGCCGCCTTGATTGCGAGTGGATATCCGAACTCCGCGCCGAAGGTCTCGATACGCCCCGCATCGGTGACCGCGTCGCTCAACCCGGGCAGCACCGGCACGCCCGCCTCTTCGGCGAGACGCCGGGCGCTGATCTTGTCCCCCACTTTGCGCATCGCCTCGGCCGGAGGGCCGATCCAGACGAGGCCCGCGCCGGTTACGGCTTCGGCGAAGTCCGCGTTCTCGGCGAGAAAGCCGTATCCGGGGTGGATCGCCCGCGCCCCCGTGTCTCTCGCCGCGCGCAGAAGCGCGCCGACGGCGAGATAGGTCTCGTTCGGGGCGCTACCGGGTAAGCGGACGGACTCGTCGCAGGCCGCGACGTGCTTCGCGCGCGTGTCCAAATCCGAGTACACCGCCACCGTCTCGACACCGAGGCGCTTGCAGGTGCGCGCGATGCGAACCGCAATCTCGCCCCGATTCGCGATGAGGAGTTTGTCAAACACCCGCGTCTTCCTTCGTAAGCGGGCCTTTGACGCGCGAACGGGGGCCGGCCTTCAGCATCTTGCTCGGCAGCTCGCCGGAGATGAGTCCCTGGGCGAAGCGCGCCACCTCGATCAGCTTGTCGAGGTCCAATCCCGTGTCGATGTCCATGTCCTGCAGCATGTGCACGAGGTCCTCGGTTGCGATGTTCCCCGTGGCGCCGGCGGCGTAAGGGCTGCCTCCCATACCCCCGATCGAAGCGTCGAAGTAATCGACTCCGAGTTCCAGGGCCGCGAGCACGTTCGCGAGACCAGTTCCCCGGGTGTCGTGAAAGTGCATATTGAGCTCGACCTCCGGCAACTCCGTCCGTAGCGCATCGACCACGTCGCGCACGCGCCGCGGGGTTCCCATGCCCGTCGTGTCGCCGTAGGAGATCGACTCGATGCCCGCATCCATCAGCCAGCGGCTCACCTCGACGACGCGCGCAGGAGGAACGTCGCCCTCGTAGGGACAACCGAACGCGGTGGAGATGGTGCCCTCGACGGGGACCCCTGCCGCCGCGGCGACTTCGACGACGTCTTTTACGTCCGAGAGGGACTCCTTTACGGTGCGGCGCACGTTGCTGAGGTTGTAGGAGTCGCTGGCCGCGACGAAGACCTGCACTCCGTCGACTCCGAGCTCGGCTGCGGTCTCGGCCCCCTTCTTGTTGGGCACCAAGGCCGAGTAGAAGACTCCGTCTCTTCTGTCGATCCCGGTCCACACCTCACGCGCATCGGCCATGTTGGGAATCGCCTTGGGCGACACGAACGATACCGCCTCGATGTAGCGCAGGCCCGTGTTGGACAGCGCATCGATAAGCGCGACCTTGTCCTTCGTCGAGACCTGTGCCGACTCGCTCTGGATACCGTCGCGCGGTCCGACCTCACGGAGCCTCACGGCGTCATGCCGGCTCACCGGTTCTTCCACTCCGGGTCCCGCTTCTCGTTGAAGGCCGCGATGCCCTCGGCTCGGTCGTCGCTCGCGATGACCACCTTCCATGCGTCGTGCTCGAGCTCGATGCCCTCGGAGAGCGCGACTCCGGGGGTCGCGTCCATCGCCCTCTTCGCCGCGCGCACCGCGACGGGAGAGGACCTGCAGATGTCGTGGGCGACTTCGAGGGCGGCGGACTCGAGCTCCTCTCGGTCGACCACCTGGGAGACGAGGCCCATGTCCACGCCCTCCTCGGCGGTGAACCTTCGACCCCGAAAGATCAGCTCCTTGGCGCGGCCGAGCCCCACCTTGCGGGGCAATAGCTGGGTTCCGCCTCCCGCCGGCAACAGGCCCACGCGCACCTCGGGCAGCCCGAAGCGGGTTCCGGCCGCCGCGACCACGATGTCCGAGGACAGCACGAGCTCCATCCCGCCGCCGAGGGCAAAGCCGAAGGGAGCGACCACCACCGGCTGAGGCACCGCGCGCAGGGCCTCGAACATGCCGCGGATCTGTTTGCGGTTGCCGTGCCAGTCCTCGAACGTGAAGGCTGCCCGCTCCTTGAGGTCGGCCCCGACGCAAAAGGCCTTGTCGCCGTTGGCGCGCAGCACGACCACCCAGGTGTCCTCGTCGGCCGACACCTCTCTGCACGCGCCGGCCAGGTCGTCCGCCATCGCGCCCGACAGAGCGTTGTGGGATTGCGGACGATCGAGCGAGACGATGGCGACGCGCCCCTCACGATTCAGTTCGACGAACTCTCGGGTCAACTTCGCACCTCGATCAAACGGGTGGCACTCCGTGGCGGCGCGTGGAGAAGCGCCGGTCCTTGCGCGCGGCTGCATCGAGGCGGCGTATCAGGTGCGCGCGCAGATCGTCCGGCTGCACGACGGCATCGACCACGTTCTCGGAGGCGAGATGGACGAGATCTATGTCGTGTTCGTACTCCCGGCGCTTGGAGGCGACGAACGCGGCGCGCTCCTCGGCGTCCTCGATCGCTTGGATCTTGTTGAAGTACACGGCGTTGATCGCCGGCTCCGGCCCCATGACCGCAATGCGGGCCGTGGGGAGCGCGATCGTCGCATCGGGCTCGAAGCCGGGACCGGCCATCGCATACAAGCCCGCCCCGTAGGCCTTGCGCACGACCACGCAGAACTTCGGCACCGTCGCCTCGGACACCGCGGTGATCATCTTCGCTCCGTGCCGGATGATCCCCTGTCGCTCGACGGCGGTGCCGATCATGAACCCCGGCACGTCGCTGAGGAAGACCAGCGGGATGTTGAACGCATCGCACAACCAGATGAAGCGCGCCGCCTTGTCGGCCGAATCGATGAACAGGACGCCGCCCTTCGCTGCCGGCTGGTTCGCGACGAGCCCGACCGCGCGGCCGTCCATGCGGCCGAGACCGGTAATCAATTCCTTGGCGAAGTCGGGCTTGATCTCGAAGAACGACGACTCGTCCACGAGCCCCGCGACGAGCGCGTACATGTCGAACTCGTGACTCTCGTCCGCCGGCACCAGTCCCTCGAGCGATCCGGTGTGCGCCTGTCGCCGTCCCGTGACCCGGGGCGGATCGTCGCGCCAGCTCTGCCCGAAGAACTCGAGATAGCCGCGCGCGGCCTCGATCGCGGCCTTGTCGTCCGCGACCAGCAGGTCGCCACAGCCCGATATCTCGCAGTGCATGCGAGCCCCGCCCATCTCCTCGAGGGTGACGCTCTCGCCGATGACCTCCTCGGCCATGCGGGGCGAGCCCAGGTACATGGACGCGTTGCCGTCGACCATGAAGACCACGTCGCAGAACGCGGGTATGTAGGCACCGCCGGCCGCCGAGGGGCCAAAGAGGCAACAGACCTGGGG
>JBOGWW010000121.1:0-1972 GCA_050693655.1 Actinomycetota bacterium
CAGGCCGAGGTCGAGATCACCGACGCATGCGATACGACGCTGGTGGTCCTCAACCCGGGGTGGGGCGACGCGGTGCAGACCGCCAAGGCGGGCCTGATGGAGATAGCCGATGTGTTCGTGGTCAACAAGGCCGACCGGCCCGGGACCCGCGACACGGTGCGGGAGATCAAACAGACGCTCGACATGTCGGACGCGGAGCGCAAGCCGGAAATCGTTATTACCGTCGCAACTAAGGGGGAGGGGTTCGACGACCTCTGGACGGCCGTGGGAAAACACCGTGCCTATCAGGAGGAAAGGGGGTTGCTCGAGGCGCGCCGCCAGAGGCGTATCGAACGTGAGATCAAGGACATCGTCGCCGAGCGCTACCGGCGTCGTATCGAAACCGAGGGGGCCGCGGAGCTGGCGCGCCTGACCCGGGAGGTGCTCGAGCGCAGATGCAACCCCTATCAGGCCGCGGACCGGCTGGTGGCCGAGCTCTGATCTTTCAGGCAGACGGCCTCACTAGCCGCCGAAGTAGTCCATGTCCTCGGGTGCGACGGGCCTCAGCGTGTCGGAGGCGTCCACCCGCTCTGCAAGGGGGCTCTGGAAGGCGTACACACGGTCGTCGCCCCTGCTGTAGGTGAAATCCACGATCTGGGAGTACTGGGTGACGACCGGACGGACCGTCTCCGGCTCGTAGCCGGGAAAGACCTCCGCGGGCTCGTAGGTCTGGAAGGTTATCTGCGCGGCCTCACTCGTCACCCTCCGATTGGGCCCCCAATACCACTCCGGGAAAACGGGACCGGCGAGGATCACGGCCGGCCGCGAGCACTATCGGTTGGCCACCGGCGGGCGAGCCGGTGTGCCGTCGTCCCCTTCGTCATGGTTGGGTATCGACGTCCGCGGCGCTGCGCCTTAGCCGATCCGGCGCGGGGCCAACCAGCAATCGGTTTCTCCCGGTGGTGGCCCGGTAGACTTCTCTCCATGGCCGATGACCTGCAAAGACGCTGGCGCGAGAAGTACGAAAAGGCGAAACTCCGCGACGATGTGGACTTCGACACGCTCTCGAGCGTGGAGTTGGATCCCCTCTACGGTCCGGAGCAAAGCGACCCCGAGGTCGGTGTCCCGGGTGAATACCCCTACACGCGCGGCATCTACCCGAGCGGCTACCGGGGGAGGCTCTGGACCAAGCGGCAATTCGCCGGCTTCGGGGGGCCGGCCGATACCAACCGGCGCTACAAGTTCCTGATCGACCAGGGCCAGACTGGCCTCAGCGTCGCCTTCGACATGCCCACGCTGATGGGGCGGGACTCGGACGAGCCGCTCTCCGAGGGGGAAGTGGGTCGCTGCGGTGTGGCGATCGACAGCCTCGCCGACATGGAGATCCTGTTCGACGAGATCGACCTCGAGGGCATCACGACCTCGATGACGATCTCGGGCCCGGCCCCCATGCTGTTCGCGATGTACCTCGCGGCGGCCGAGAAGCAGGGTGCCTCGATCGGCAAGCTCGGAGGCACCTGCCAGACCGACATCCTCAAGGAGTACATCGCCCAGAAGGAATGGCTCTTCCCGCCCGAGCCCCACCTGCGGCTGACCGGCGACATGATGGAGTTCTGCGTCGCCGAGGTGCCGAAGTACTACCCGCTGTCGATCTCCGGCTATCACATCCGGGAGGCGGGAAGCACGGCCGTGCAGGAGCTCGCCTTCACCATCGCGTCGGGCTTCGCGCACGTCGAGCTCGGCCTGCGCCGGGGAATGGACATCGACAACTTCGCCCCCGGCCTGAGCTTCTTCTTCAACTCTCACGTCGACTTCTTCGAGGAGATCGCCAAGTTCCGGGCCGCCCGCAGGATCTGGGCCCGCTGGCTCAAGGAGCACTACGGGGCCAAGCAGGCCCGCTCCTTGATGCTCAAGTTCCACACCCAGACCGCGGGCGTCTCGCTCACCGCTCAACAGCCCTACAACAATGTCGTTCGCACCACGACCGAGGCCC
>JBOGWW010000122.1:0-1500 GCA_050693655.1 Actinomycetota bacterium
GGAACCTACGACGGCGTCTTCAGCATGACCGACAAGAAGGACTTCGAGTCGTGTGTGCTCGCGGGCTCGGCGCGCGGTGGAGCCGGATCGATCGAGGTCGAGGCGCTCAGCCGGTTGGCCGACGCGAACGGCGGAGGCACTCTGCTCACCTACGAGGCCGAGGCCAAGGTCGCGGGGCCGATCGCCGGAGTCGGCCAACGGATGATCGGCGCCGCCTCGAAGCGGATGTCGAACGATTTCTTCAAGGCGATCGATGGAGCATTGACCGGAGCACCCGTTGAGCGCGCGCCGGCCGCGGCCGAACCCACCACCGCGGCCCCCGTCGGCAGAGTCTTCACCCGGCCCCCGGCTCCTCAGGCCGACAACAAGTCTTTCTTGTTGGGAATGGCGGTCGGGTTCGCGCTGGCCGTCATCGGGATTCTCATCGGCCGAAGGACCGCGAAGTAGCTTGAAGCCTCCCCCCTTCACTTATCACCGTCCCGAAACGCGCGCCGAGGTGGATGCGCTTCTGGCCGAGCTCGGTTCCGAGGCCAAGGTCCTCGCGGGCGGACAGAGCCTGATTCCGATTCTCAACATGCGCCTCTCGAGTCCGGGCCACCTGATAGACCTCAACCACCTCAGCGATGAACCCGGCACCGCTTCGCTCGACGACGGCCACGTCTGCGTGGGCCCGCTCGTGCGACAAGCGGCGGTTGAACGTTCTGCTCTCGTGGCCGAAAAGGTGCCCTTGCTGGCCGAGACGATGGAGTTCGTAGCCCATCCCGCGATTCGCAACCGGGGCACCATCGCGGGCAGCATCGCCCACGCGGACCCCGCGGCCGAGTTGCCGGCGGTGCTCGCGGTGTTGCGCGGGGCCGTGACCGCGCGCTCCGCCGCGGGACGGCGTTTAATCGCCGCGGGTGACTGTTTCGCCGGTCCCCTGGAGAACTCACTCGAGGAGACGGAGTGGCTGGAGGAGGTGCGCTGGCCGGTCGCCGGCGAGCATCAGGGATTCTCGTTCACCGAGTTCGCCCGCCGCAGCGGTGACTATGCGCTCTGCGGTGTCGCCGCCCGAGCCGAGCGCGCGACGGACGGGACTACGACGGTTGCACTCGGTTATCTCGGTATGGGGGACGTGCCGGTGTGCATCGACCTGCCTCCGCTCGAAGCGAAGGCCCTGGACGGGGCCGAGCTGGAGGATGCGGTCGCTGAGGTCGTCGAAATCCAGCTCGACCCGGTCGACGACATCCACGCCACGGTTGCCTTCCGCTTGCATCTGGCGCGCAGAATGGGAACGACGGCCGCCCGCTGTGCCGCGGCCCGTGCCGGGGGAGGGACTTCGTAGTGGCGCTCGACGCCGGGGACAGCACCCGTATCGAGCTCAGGGTCAACGGGGTGGCGCACCAGGTGGACGTCGAGGCCCGCTGGCTGCTCTCCGACGTGTTGCGTCACGCCATAGGACTCACGGGTACCCACGTCGGTTGCGAGCACGGAGTATGCGGCTGCTGCACCGTGCTCATC
>JBOGWW010000123.1:0-5209 GCA_050693655.1 Actinomycetota bacterium
GTGTAGGCCCGTCCCGTATGCGGATAGAGCTCGTGCATGACCTCCGCAAGGTCCTCGCCGCCGTCCTCCACCACCGAGATCAGGCGGGCCACGGCACGGCGGTCGCCTTCCAGGGCGCGTGTGACTAGCTCGGAGACGCGACCCAAAGGGTCACCTAGCTCTCGATTGCGACGACTTCGGTGACTCTCTCGACGCGCTCTTTGAGGAGTCGCTCGACGCCGTGCTTCAGGGTGACGGGGGAGATGGGACAGGCCTCACAAGTGCCGAAGAGGCGCACCGTGACCGTGCTGCCTTCGACTCGCTCGAGCTGGATGTCTCCTCCGTCCATCTGAATGGCGGGGCGGATCAGCTCCAGAGCCTCGTTGATCTGATCTTCGACCGTCGTCGCCGTCTTGCTCACCTCTTCATCGTAACCGTTACAGCAAACACCCCGGCGGCGGCGAAAACGAGGGCGATCAGCAACAAACCCCAGGGGGTGGCCGGCTCATCGGGGGCGTCGGCGGCCGCTCCGGGACCCTCGTTGGCCGGCTCCGGCTCGAGTTCGGGCGCCTCGGTCACGGTGATCTCGACGGGCTCGGTGCGCCGTGTTTGGGATCCCGAAGAGGCCTCGACATGCACCCGGTAGCGGCCGGGCTCCAGTGGGGCGAGCCAGGTGACCCTCCCCCTCCCGGCATCGCGGACGGCCCCCGACCTCGCGAGCGAAACCGGCAGAGAAGAGGTTGCCGAGTTGCCCCCCTCGGTGACGGAGAGGACCCTCGCGGGGAGCGAGAGCGCGACCGTCAAGAACGCCGCCTCGCCCACCTCTATCTCGTCGGGAGCTCGGATCAAGCGCACCCTCAGGGGACCGCTGCCGCCATCGGGCGGGGTGATGGACATCGATCCGGCCCCGTTGTAACGAATCGTCCAGGTCCCGATGGATGCATCGATCACACTTCGGCCACTCTCGTTAACGACCTCGAACGCGCCGGTGACCCGCAGGGCACTTCGGCCCCAGTCGACTCCCACATCCAGCGCCCCGGGATCGGGCACCCGGCCCAGGGAGACCCCCGTGTAGTAGTGGTCGAGGATCTGGGGATACGACGCCCCCCGCAGCGCGAGACCGTGAGCGCCCCATTGCGACATTCCCACCCCATGGCCCCAGCCGCGACCTCGTACGCGTACTACACCGTCGTGCGTCCCGATGCTGAGACGATTCGAAGGAAACGTCTCGGGCAACCGGCCGGAGGTCGTGAGGCCGATGGAGGGGTACTTGCCCGGAAAGGCCGCCGGCGCGTGCTCCCTAACGATCGTTCTCAGTTCCTCGGCCGTCATGCGCAGCTTCCGCTTGGTGCCGTGGAGCAACACGTCCGGATAGTGCAGGTCGGAGCGCGAGGGAACCGTCTGCATCCCCCGCAGGCGTCCCCGTGCTCGGGTCCAGGTTCCGGAGCGCTCGACGATTCGTTCGAAGTCGGCAACGGTGAAGGCCACCTCCCACCGATCGAGCGGTGAGGCCTCCTCGGTGGTGCTCGGCACACCCTTCAGATAGGGGTAGGCCCCTTCGGACGTGAAGATCTGCTCGTTGTCGAAGGTCTGACCTCCGGAGACGGAGTGGTAGCGAGCCAGAATCGGCCGTCCCCGGTAAAGGATCGCCTCGCCGGCCGTGGCCCCGACCGCGCCGGCCCACCTCTGCCCGTGGGATTGCTGCAGGATGTCGGCTCCCGAGAAGACCTGGCACTCCACCGAGGCACAGATGTCGAAACCGTAGGTCGCTGCGGCGCCCGCGGGAGCCCGAGCGAGGGTGTTCAACGCGTAGGTTCGGGCGGCGATCGCCTGCGCCTTGAGCGCCTCATCGGGCCAGTCGGGCGGTACCTCCGCGAGGCCCAGCAGGTAGCGCTCGAGCGGCAGGCGGTTGACCACCACGATGCCGTCCGAGGCGGCGGTCAGCTTGATCTGACCCAAATAGGAGCCGAGTTCCGAGATCTCCATCGGCTCGCCCCCCACCGGGACGAGGCGAACCGATCCGCGCACCAGACGGGTCTTCGGCTCCTCTCGTTGCTTCTGGGCCGCGGACGGCGGCGCCAGGAGGCCGGCCGTCACCAGGGCCGCGAGCAAGAGAGGACCGATCCGAGCCATATAGCGCATGACGACATTCTGGCCGCGGTCGCGGCCTACCTGGACTCGAGAGCCACTCCGGCGCCCAGACCCGAGAGCTTGTCCACGAACTGCTCGTAGCCCCGCTCGATGTGTCCCGCGTCGTAGACCTCGGTGCGCCCGTCGGCACAGAGCGCGCCCACCACGAGCGCAGCGCCGGCGCGGATATCGGGCGATCTGACCGGCGCTCCGGACAGGCGGTCGACGCCTCGGATCACGGCGTGATGCCCCTCGACGCGGATGTGAGCACCCATGCGGTTGAGTTCGTCGACGAACAAGAACCGGGACTCGAAGACGTTCTCGGTCAGGATCGACGAGCCGCGCGCCTGGCTCAAGAGAACCATCATCAGGGGCTGAAGATCGGTGGGAAAACCCGGGAACGGAAGCGTCACGAGATCGAGGGTGGTGGGCCGCCGGTCCATGCGGACCCGCACTCGCCCCTCGCCCCTGGAGACCTCGGCCCCGGCGTCCTCGAGCTTAATCAGGGGTAGTTCGAGATGCGCCGGTTCGCAGTCTTCAAGTGTGACGTCACCCTGAGTCGCCACCGCGGCGATGGAATAGGTCCCCGCCTCGATTCGGTCGGGAAGGATCGTGTGCTCGACTGAATTGAGCGCTTCGACCCCGTCCACCGTAATGGTGGGAGTCCCCACCCCCGCGATGCGAGCGCCGGCTTCGTTGAGGAACGTGCACAGGTCCTGGATCTCGGGCTCGCGCGCCGCGTTCTCGATGACTGACCGGCCCTCGGCCAGCACCGCCGCCATGAGGATGTTCTCGGTCGCCCCCACCGAAGGAAACTCGAGGAGCGTGTTCACTCCCTGCAACCGATCGCACAGTCCCTCGACGTAGCCATGCTCGGTGGTGAACTTGGCTCCCATCCTTTGCAGACCCCGCAGGTGCATGTCGATGGGACGCGAGCCGATGGCGTCGCCCCCCGGCATCGCCACGCGCGCATGTCCCAGTCTGGCCAGGAGGGGGCCGAGTACCTGGATCGAGGCCCGCATCTTCGTTACCAGCTCGTAGGGGGCCTCCTCGCAGAGCTCTCCGGACGAGTCGATGAGCAACCGGCCGTCTATGCGCGTCACCGACGCACCCAGCCGTCGCAGAACGTCGGCCATGAGCTCCACATCGGTGATCTGCGGCACGCGCTCGAGGACCACCTCGCCAGGAACCATTAGCGCGGCGGCCATGAGCTTCAGCGTTGAGTTCTTGGCCCCGCTGATCCGCACCTCACCCTCGAGGCGACAGGGGCCGTCGATGACGTAGGCCTTCACCGGTTCTGAGTCTATGGCCGCGCTCCCGGCATCCTTCGTATATGCACCCTCGGGAAGCCGGCCGGGACCGGCCCTCGAGGGGCTAGCGACGCCGGCTGGACTTCCGAGCGGTTGACTTGCGGCCGGTTGCCTTCTTGCGTCCGGTTGCCTTCTTGCGTCCGGTTGCCTTCTTGCGTCCGGTTGCCTTCTTGCGTCCGGTCGATCTGCGTGCGGTGGCCTTCTTCCTGCGAGCCGTGGACTTCTTGCGCGCCGCGGTGGTCTTCTTGCGCGCCGCGGTGGTCTTCTTGCGCCCCGTGGCCCTCTTGCGAACCGCAGTGGTCTTCTTGCGTGCCGACTTCTTGGCCGCGGTGGTCTTCTTGCGAACCGCGCGCTTCTTCTGGCCGGTCTTGCGATTCGCGGTCTTCCTCACCTCCGAGGCCGCGCCGCGCACCTCGTCCACGGCCTCTTTGATCTCTTCGGTGATGGGTCCCGATTCGGGGCGGGTCACTTCGGCCGCCACCCCGACGGTCCCTGCCGCGGCGCGCCGCGCTCCCGCCACGACGCCCTCCTTACCGGGCGGAGGGGCCACGACTCCCGAAACCGCGTCCTCGGCCCCCGCGACTCTCTCTCTTGCTTTATCCACGAGACCCTTGTCTTCCTCTGGCATAAGTCCCCTCCTCATCGACCGCGTCTCTACGGACCCGTACGTGCATTCCCATGCAAAGCCCTATCGCAAACAAACATCTCAGTCGCGCGGGTCAAAGACAAGCGCGCGATCTACAACCTAAAGCGTGCGCCCGCACCCGAGCGACGTCAGAATCCCGAACCGGGGTCGATGTCGAGACGAGCCTCGATCAACCAGAGGTTGCGACGGACGCACTCGGGGCAGAGGGACATCCGCCGGTCGTTGACGTCGGGCATCTCTTGCCACCCGATCGGAGCGACCCCCTGACGCTTGGTTGCGGAGGAACCACAGGACGAACAGAAGACTCGATTTCGGAGACCCTGTGGCTCCTCCGTCATGCGGACAAGCTGCCGGTCAACGCTGCGATCCGCCCGAGCGCATCCCGTGACCGGACTCGGCCAGCTCTACGCGCGCCATCTCTATGCGCATGCGCGCCTCGGCCCGTTCGTCGCTCTGCTCGGCGGCGTCGGCCTGAGCCTTCTCGAGGCGGCGACGCGCCTCCGCGGTGTCGATCTGGCTCAGGTCCTCGGCGTCGTCGGCCAGCACGATGACGTGATATTCGTGCTCGTCCTCACCGGATGCCGGGCCGGCTTCGCCCTTGGAGGCCTCGAGAAAACCCCCGGAGACGAAGTATTCGGAGCGCTCGCTCCCCGCCACGATCGACACCCGTCCCGGGATCAGCGCCGCCAGAAAGGGGATGTGGTTGTTGAGGATCGCGAACTCCCCCTCCGGCGAACGAGCGATCACCATCTCGGCTTCGCCCCGCCACACCTCTTCCTCGGGGGACACGATCGATACGCTCATGGGAGTGGCCATCTAGCTCGAGAGCTCCTGGGCCTGCTTCTCGGCCTCCTCGATCCCGCCGACCATGTAGAAGGCCTGCTCGGGGAGATGGTCGTACTCGCCGTCGGCGATCGCCTTGAAGCTCTGCACGGTCTCCTCGACCGATACGTACTTGCCTTCGATGCCGGTGAACTGCTCCGCCACGTAGAAGGGCTGGCTCAAGAAGCGCTGGATCTTCCGGGCGCGAGTCACGGTCAGCTTGTCCTCTTCGCTGAGCTCGTCGATCCCCAGGATGGCGATGATGTCCTGCAGGTCGTTGTAGCGCTGCAGGATCTGCTGGACCCGCGAGGCAACGTCGTAG
>JBOGWW010000124.1:0-1812 GCA_050693655.1 Actinomycetota bacterium
GTCGGTCATCGATTCTTTCCGGCCCACGGTTGTCACCGCGTTTTGCGTACCCCTTGTCGTCGTACCACACCGGGACGGCCCCGCCGGCCCCGGGAAAAATCGACTAATCGGTCAAGAATTTCCCCACTCCTTGGAGGAAACCGTACGGCGCGGGACGAATACGCACAGTGACGGGCCTTCACAAAGCCCCGCAGCGGGAACGCGGGCATGACAAAAGGGGTGAGGCAGTTGCGGAGGCGAAGAGCAGCGATTCCGCACCGGCTCTTGGTGGCGGTTGTGAGCGCACTGGTGGCGCTGGCGCTCGTTCCCGGCATGGGCGCGGCGGCAAAGAATCCGGTATCCGACGTGACCGGCACGCTCGGCGAGACCGTCGAAGGTCTAACCGGCGGAAAATCCTCGTCCCTTCCGGCCCGGGTTCCGCCGGAGCCTACCGAGGACGACGACAGCGAGGGCCACGAGAGCCCGAACCCATCCGGCCCCGATCACGCCTCCGGCGGAGTCGCCGACGTGCAGATCGACGGCAACGAACTCGTGACGGTGGGACACACCGACAGCACGATCACCGACGATGACTCGTCGTCGAGTGACGTCACCGTGCTCGCCATCGGCGGCGAGGAAATCGTGGGGGCGCACTCCGACTCCGAGGATGGTCCCGCCAACGACACGCAGGATCCGCTCGCGCCGCTCTGTGAGGGCTCGGGTGGCGGAGTTTGTCTCGGCCTGCTGTTCGCGGACGCTTCCAGTAGCGAGAGCTCGACCTCGTCGAATGCATCCGGGAGGGCGGCGATCGCGTTCGCATGTCTCGGTGGCACTCAGACCGATGCCACGGACGAATGCGACGGGCCCGTCAGTGCGGGTGTGGCCTCAGCAAAGAGTGACATCGAGCGCGACAAACAGACCGGCGAGACCCAAGCGACTCACAGCAACGACCTTGCCGACGTCTGTATCGGAGGAGCGGATCCTTCGGGGACGTGCACCGGCATCGGAGCGGAGGCCGCGCACTCCGAGTCGCACAGCGAGTCGGGACCGGCCGGGGGCCGGGGCTCGACGGAGCGCGACTCCTTCCTCTTGAACGTAGAGGCCAACGGCGAAGACAACGAGGTGATCGGAGATCCGACGGCGATCGCGGTTCCTTCCGGTTGCCCGGAGGGCACGTCGCTTGCGTGCGTGTTCTTCAACCAGGGCGAAACGTTCGTGTTCACCGGCGGCGCGGCAGGTCACCAACAGGTAGCGCATGTGTCCGTGGGCCCCGACCTGGTACTGGGTCACCTGTCGACTTCCGAGACGCTCGCGACCAATGCCGCGCCGGGCGATGTGGTCGAGGGAGAATCCCCCAGCAAGACGCCCGGAGACGTCGTTCTGGGTGGCGGTCCCGGTGCGACCGGGGATTTGGCGACCGACGCCCTGCCGTTCACGGGGGTGGAGACGTCGTTGTTCCTCGCCATTGCCTTCGCGCTGATTTCGGCCGGAGCCTGGCTGGTTGCACTTCAGCGCTCCGGCGTGCGGCCCCGGCGATGATGGCCTCCGGCGCACTCCAGCGCTTCCAGCTCGAGATCGGCGAACGCAACCGCATGCACGTGATCGTGTCGGTCGTTGCTTTCCTGCTGGCCGTGGGCCTCCTGGGACATGCGGTACTGCAGAGCGATGGCATCGACACGCAGTCCACCGAGGCCTTTGAGACCCGCAGCGTGGTCAACGCCAAAGGTGGTTACGAACTAGAGGCGCCAGCCAGATGGCGGGTAAAGAAGCGCGGGCGTGCCACGACGATGTTCAGTTCCCGCGGCGACATCTTCGTTACCGTCGGCCCCGCGC
>JBOGWW010000125.1:0-4956 GCA_050693655.1 Actinomycetota bacterium
GTCCCCTACGGCTCGGCCTGGTATCCCTACCTGATGCGCCGGATCGCCGAGCGACCCGCGAACCTGCTCTTCTTTTTGCGCACGCTGGTGCGCGGTTAGTCCCCGACATCAAGAGGGCCCCAGAAACCTCGTTCGAACCGAGCTCGTGTACTTCCCCACACACGAGACGATTCGTTCTCAGCTTCTGGGACCCTGTTGTCCCTCGAGACGATCCTTACTGGCCCTTAGGACGTCGCAGAACATAGCGACGGGTCGCGATCCGAGTCAACCGCGCGTCGCTGCAGGTAGACGCTCAAACGAGCAGGTCAGGGCCGCGCCTTTTTTCTTCGCGCTCCGCGCTCCTTTGTTCGCGCCGGTGCTCTGTCGGCTAACAGGTACATGCTTCTGGCGCTAGGTCGCGCGCCAGGCATTCATACAACTCGAGCAAGTTCGACGCGGTTAGATCCCACGAGAAGGCACTCGCCGCGCTGCTCGCCGAAAGAGAGAACTCCCGCCACAGGTAGCCGTCACTCAGGAGCGTCTTCAGTCTGCTCGCGTAGGCTGCCGGGTCTCGTTCGCCAAGGAGGAACCCGGACCTTCCATCTCGCACGATGTAGGAGAGACCACCCACTGCCGTGGCTATGACCGGCGTTCCGCAGGCCGATGCCTCGAGGGCAACAAGCCCGAATGACTCCGAGAAGGAACAAACCGTCAGCACGTCCGCGGCCCGGTAGTAGGTGGGGAGACGGCGATGCGGTACGGAGCCGACGAGACGAACGTGATCCTGCAGACCGAGCGACTCGACTAGCCCTGTCGTCCGCTCGAGTTCACGCCGGCCGCTTGCTCCGCTTGCTCCGCCCACGACCAGGAAGGTCAGCTTGCGATGAAGGGTCGGCAGGACCTCATGCGCCGCCCGCACCGCCAGCTCGAGGCCCTTGAGCGGCTGGATGCGGCCCACATAGAGCATCACCGCGTCGTCGGGATCGATACCCAATTCGGCTCGGGCGCTCATCCGGTCGCCGGGGTGGAAGACCTCATGGTCCACCCCGGGATGGATGGTCTTGATGCGGTCGTGCAGGGCACCGTACAGACAAGAAAGCTGCTCCCACTCTTCTTCGGTCGACGCGATCAGGACGCCGGCCTCGTCGATGAGGCGATGCTCGCCTTCCAAACGCAGGCTGGGTTCTGGAGCGTCACCGGGAGCGAGGAAGGAGTTCTTCACCCGGCCGAGAGTGTGCTGAGAGTGGACCAAGGGCACGCCCAGAGCACGGGCGAGGGAGATTCCGGCGATCCCGGACTGCCAGTAATGCGAGTGCACCACGTCGTAGGTCACTCGCTGCATGGTCGAGAAGGCCCGGACACCTGCCGCGAAGTCATCCAGGTAGGTGGGCAGCTCCTCTTTGGGAAGAGGCTTCGCGGGGCCGGCTTGGACCGAGATGACCCTGACCTTGTCCGACAGGGACACGATGGCTCGACCTTCTCCCGTGGCGCGGGTGAAGATGTCCGTGTAAACGCCCATGCGTTCGTGTGCCTCGGCGAGCTGGCGCACGTAAACGGTCATCCCACCAGCATCGCCCGATCCCGGCTCCAACAACGGCGACGAGTGATAGGCAAGTACTGCAATACGCGTCAACATCGGTGCGTCATCGTAGGTCGGCATTTGGGGTTAGGTACCCCGCCTGAAGAGTTTTACGTTGTTGATTGGAACGGCCTGCGCTCCAAGCTGGTACTTGTATCGCTCCGGCCCCCGCATGAAGTCAAAGATCCTCAGACCCTCTCCTATCGATCTGGCCACCAACTCGGAGACATGGACCAGTCCCGGTGACAGACGCGCGAGCTCCGGTTCGTACGCCGAGTTATAGAGATAGAGGTTGTCGTTGTACTCGAAGGAGAAGGTGGACGCCAGGGCGCGCTCTCCGATCTCGAGGAGATCGAGCCTCAGCCATCCAAGCGGCATAAAGGAATGGGCGATCAGCTCGAAGAAGGTGGCGATCTCGGGGCGCATGAAGTGACCCTTCAGCCCCTCGGCACCGCGATGCATCTCGATGAAGACCTTGAGATCTCGTTCGAGCGATTCGTCGGTAGCGGTCCGGATCCGGGCGTCGGGGAAGTCTCGAGCCAGCCGCTTGCGCTTGCGTTTGAGCTCGTGTCTCTCCTTCGAATCCAGCCCCGCAAGATACTCATCCCAACTCTCCGGGAGGGGAAGGAGCGCGGCCGTTTCCTCCTGCTCGAGCTTGAAATCGAGACCCTGGCGGTCGGCCCGGTCGACGAGGAACTCGGCGAATCCGAAGGGCACGGGCATGTTGTGAGCATCGAAGACATCCCACTCGACGTCGGTCTCGACCAGCCAAGCCGCCAGCGTGTCCGCAACGTCCTCACGGTCAACCAGCGAGCAGATGGGGCCAAGGTAGTCACTGAGATCGATCCCGCCCACGAAGCGCAGGATCTGTCGACCCTCCTCCGGCTTGCGATACAGCGGCACGATGGCGATTACCTCCCCCCCGCGCCGCAAGATCAGGAGGAACAGGTCCTTGTTTCCCTTGAACTCCTCCCACCAGAGGCGATTCCACTCGGGGGTGGCGAAGATCTGACGATCGGGGTCGCGCTCGAGCAGCTCGCCCCATTCGGGCAGGTCGAAGCACTGCTCGGTGCAGTCCAGCGCAACGTCGAGTTTCATCCTGGCAGTCACCGTAGTCCTTGTTCGGGGGTTGCC
The DNA here is from genome assembly GCA_050693655.1 of Actinomycetota bacterium. Taxonomy (GTDB): domain Bacteria; phylum Actinomycetota; class CADDZG01; order CADDZG01; family WHSQ01; genus WHSV01. The sequence goes on from JBOGWW010000125.1 coordinate 2,693, forward strand.
GGGTAGGCGTTCCCCACAGCCCCGCAAGCGAAACGGGGGCCGGTAAACGGGCCCCCGTTTCTGTCAACGCGCCGGAGCGAAGTCTATTTCAAAGGACTTCCAGGCACCCTCGTCCCTATCACCTCTTCTTCTTTCTTCTTGCTTTCTTCTTGCTCTTGAGGAACTTGAAGCCTAAGAGGCGCCTCAATTCAACTTGCCGGGTGTTTAGCGAGCCTTTGCGCTCTTGGTGGTCGCGGACCGTGCTGCATTGGCGTTCGCTCGGAAGGCCCTGCTTGCGCTGGTCGCCGCGGCTTTAGCCTGGCTACGCGCGCTACGGGTCTGCGCGATCGCGTGTTGAGTGGGAGCGGAACTCTTGATCTTGGTCGAGAGGGTACGCCCGCGCCTTACGATGTCCTTATAGGCTTTCGATGTGGCCTGCCGGTCGGTCAGGCCCCTGACCTTCTCGATCGCGAAGTCGCCGGCCCCTACTACTGCGTACAGAAGCTCTTGTGGTCTTGCCATCTCCTTGTCACCTCCCTCAATCTCTACTGCCAGCAATCGTCGGAGACCGATCGCAAGGGCAATCTCTCGGGGGGCCATTGGCCTCCCCGATTAACAGGTGACGGGATCCGGAGACTCGCCGGGCGCCGCCGGCTCGGAAGCCGCCGGTACCCAACGCCGGGTGGGGGGGTGAAGAGGGTCGCTCCGGGATCCCGTCAGGTCTATTCGCTTGTCACCTCATCGACCGAGGCCGCTCGCTCGTGCGGCTCGCCGGCGCCGAACTGGTTTAGTTCGACGTAGTTCCTGTAGGTGTCGATCAGGTTCTGCTTCTGTCTCTCGGAGAGCTTGGTGTCCTTGAGGATCTCCGCGACCAAGTCGTGGTCCCGGTTCTCCTCGAGAATTCCGGCCCGCACGTACAGCGTTTCGGAGGAGATGCTCAACGCCCGCGCAATCGCCTGCAGTATCTCGGCCGACGGCTTTCGGAGCCCCCTCTCGATCTGCGAGAGGTAGGGGTTCGAGATGCCGGCGAGATCCGACAGCTTGCGCAACGACAGGCGAGCTCCTCGACGCTGCTCACGGATGAAGGATCCGAGCTCACCCAGTTTCATCCGCCCGGCGGCGAGGTCGAGCTTCTCCTTACCGCCCGTGTCCTTAGCCGTGTTCGCCTCCAATCTGCTGCCCGTGCGTCAACGCTAACAGATATAGCACCTTCGTATAACAGTTGCAAGCACTCGGTCCCGGAGGGGCCTCGTTCTGGGGTGCGGTTAGTACGTATTTGTCCATCTTCCCCTTGCCACGGCCTCGGAAATCGGCGAAAAAGGCTCAAGCAATCCGCACAGAGGTCGATGCTCGGATTAGTGTCGAGCAATCGGCTACGCATAGTAATGAATCGGTTACTCTAAGCACCCAAGTATGAGATAGTAGTGCTGGTCAACCGGTTCGCTCGGGGAGCGCGTGGCGCAAGACTCGGCAGAAAAGGGTTGGGAATGAGGCTCAGAACGAACATGACCCCTGTGGTCGGAACGGCTCTCGCTGCGGTCGCGGCGGGCTCATTGGTGCTGTTCTCCCTCGTGCTGCAGGACTCCGCCTTCAACTCCTCTTTGACCGAGGGCCTCAGGCCGGTGTCACCGAGCGCTGAAGACGAAAGCGTCAGCGTGCTGGCGCCTCAGGACGCCGCCGAAGGTGGCGACGAGGCGACCGTGGCCGAGGCCGGTTCCGGAGCCGACGAGACTCCCACGACCGCCGGAGACACGTTCAGCCCCTTGCCCGGGGATGACGACGACGGTGACGGCACATTGATCGCCTCCGTCGATGAGCCCCCCGGTGAAGACGGCGACTTCCCGAGCGTCGTTGGCGAAAGCGGATCGACCGTAAGCAACGGCAGCGACGGCCCCATCATCAGGGCCGATGGACCGCGGGCCACCATCAACAAGGACCCCAGCGGGCCGGACGACGTGACCCTTCCCGACCGCAACGGTCCCAAGAACAGCGCGCCGCAGGGATCCCCGCCGCGTTCGGACGACCACGAGGACGAGCGGGACGAGCGCCAGAAGGCCTGGGACGAGGCCAAGAAGAACAAGGCCGAGAAGAACGAGCGCCAGAAGTCCTGGGAAAAGGGCAAGGGCAAGAAGCAGGGCAACAGCAACGCCAAGAGCAAGAACCATGACAACGGCAAAAGCAAGAACCAGAAGTCCAAGGACGACAAGAGCAAGAGCCACGACAACGGCAAGAAGCGGGGCAACGGCAACGGCAAGAGCGGTCAGAAGTCCTCGGACAAGGGCAAG
>JBOGWW010000126.1:0-6482 GCA_050693655.1 Actinomycetota bacterium
ACTCCGTTGCGGTCGTGGATCACCACGCGCAGGCTGTGCCTCGTGATCGCGCGGCCGCAGGCGACGGTGAAGAGGTCCTCGGGCGAGACCCTGCTGACGTTGGTGACGACCACGCCCTTGCGGCTCAGGGTATGGGCCCAGCGGCCGAGGGTCGGCTCGGCACTGGGCTCGGTCAGGAGGCCGACGGTGCGCCCGTCACGGCGGATGACCGCGTCGTTGAACTTCACTGCCGTCCTGGCGGCCGCCGGCCGGCCCTTGGGGGGGAGGGGTTCGAATCGTTGCCCGTCCGGGCACGCCGCCCTCAGGTCAGTGATGCGTGCCTGCAAACCCGGATCCAACGGAACGGCCTCGTCGGAGGTCGTCTCGGGGGGATTGGCCGCCCGGTTAACGGCCGCTCTCGTGCCGGCGATCGCCCCCGCGGCCAAGAACACCGCGGTGAGGGTGACGCCGGCCCCCGTCAGGAGCCTCCGCTGGGCCGCGCTGCGCCTGATCCGCCGACTCTCCGCAGGGGGAGCCGGGGCCTCGGCGGCACGCTCCTCGAGCCAGTGCCTCAGGCGGCTCAGCTCCTCGGCTTCGCCCAGATGCGGCCGCAGGCGGTCGAGCCCCCGGCTCGTGAGCGCCGCGACGGTCGCATCGGAGCACTCGAGGATGTCGGCGACGTGGCGGGGATCGATCTCGTCCGCGTGCTGCAGGACGAGGGCGGCCCGGGTCCGGGGTGGAAGCCGCAGCCACTCCCCCTCGAGGCCCGCGCTCCGAATCGACCGCCGCAGCAGGTGAGCCCACCGGGCTCCGGAAACTATCGACCGCAACATGCGAGCCTCCAGCACGTCCGGCCCCCGCAGATCCTGCATCGAGCCCATCGAGCGACGCCACGCCCGCAGAGCGAGTCGCGCCGCGGATTGCTCGTCCCCGGTGACCAGCCACGCGAACAAGAACGCTCGCGGAACGTGCTGCGAGTACGAGAGATCTAGCTTGCGCCGAGTTCCGGGCCGCACGGTCTTTTCCTGTAGGGCCGATGGACCGTTTAAGTCTCGCGCCCCCTGGCTAAGTCTGCGGCGTGGCAACCGCCTGCCGGCAGAGACCCCGCAAACTTGCCGGAATCCATCACTCCGGTCCACCCAACCAGCGCGAGCGGACCCTCCCAGGCCATTCAGCACCCCATTCCTCCCTTCGATGCCGGCTTTGAAGCGGCCGGGCCCGGCGTAGCGCTCGGCAGCAGCCAACCCAGCTTGGGTACTTTGGGGGCGACCCGACGCAGTCGACGAGAGGGAAAGAGGAGATCCGCATTGTTCACGACAAGGCCCGAGTTGCGAGGGAGCTTCGGGATGGTGGCCTCGACGCACTGGCTTGCGTCGGCTTCGGGCATGGCCGTGCTCGAGAAGGGAGGCAACGCCTTCGACGCCGCCGTCGCCGCGGGATTGACGCTTCAGATCGTAGAGCCGCATCTCAACGGGCCCGGAGGCGAAGTTCCGATACTGCTGTACGACCCGCGCGGGGGCGAGGTAGAGGTCGTCTGCGGACAGGGACCCTCTCCGGCCCGATTGTCGATCGATCACTTCGAACAATTGGGGCTCGACGTCATCCCGGGGACGGGCTCGCTCGCCGCCTGTGTCCCCGGAGCTTTCGGCGCGTGGATGTTGCTGCTGCGCGACCACGGAACGATGCCGCTGGCCGAGGTCATGAGGTACGCGCTCCACTACGCCGAGCACGGCTACCCGGTGCTGCCGCAGATCGCGGACGCCATTGCGGGGGTCGAGCGGCTGTTTCGCGAGCACTGGCCGAGCTCGGCCGGGGTCTACCTGAGGGGGGATGGGGCTCCCGCCGCCGGGGGACGCTGGCGGAACCCGGCTTTGGCTCGGACCTACCATCGGGTGCTGTCGGAGGCCGAGAGCGCCGCCGGCGAGCGCGAGGAACAGATCGAAGCCGCGCGGCGGATCTTCTACGAGGGTTTCGTTGCCGAAGCGATAGTGGGATTCATGTCCGCCGAGGTGATGGACTCATCCGGTGTCGCCCATACCGGCGTCATGGACGAGCGGGACCTCGCCGACTGGCACGCGACGGTCGAGAAACCTCTCTCGATCGACTACCACGACTACCGCGTGTTCAAGACGGGCCCCTGGAGCCAGGGTCCCGTCTTCCTCCAGCAGCTCTCGCTGCTCGCGGGCTTCGATCTCGCGGCGATGGGTCACAACCGCGCCGAGTACATCCACACCGTCGTGGAGTGCGCCAAGCTGGCCTTTGCCGATCGCGAGGCCTACTACGGTGATCCCCTCGTCGAAGAGGTGCCGATGGACGTGTTGCTCGAAACCACCTACGCGGACGAGCGAAGGGAACTGGTGGGCGCTGCGGCCTCGCTCGAGCTTCGCCCCGGGTCGCCGGGCGGCAGGCGGCCGCGCCTGCCCCGGGCCCGCGCGGTCGAAGGACTTAGCTCGGGCGGGACGGGGGAGCCGACGGTCGCGGCGCCCGGGGTGCCCGGAGGGGACACCTGTCACGTGGACGTGGTGGATCGCCACGGCAACCTGGTCTCGGCCACGCCCAGCGGCGGCTGGCTGCAGAGCAACCCGGTGATCCCCGAGCTCGGGTTTCCCCTCGGCACGCGCGCGCAGATGTTCTGGCTGGAACGAGGCCTGCCCAATTCACTGCGGGGACGCAAGCGTCCTCGTACGACGCTCACGCCGAGCATCGTCTTCAAGCACGGCGAGCCATACCTGGCGTTCGGAACGCCGGGTGGAGATTCTCAGGACCAGTGGAGCCTGAACTTCTTTCTGAACCACGTGCATTTCGGTCTCGATCTCCAAGCCTCCATCGACGCGCCGACCTGGCACACGACCCATTTTCCTAGCTCTTTCTATCCCCGCGCCGCTCGTCCCGGAGAGGTAGTCGTCGAGGGGCGGCTGGACCCAGGTGTCGTGGCAGAGCTCGAACGCAAGGGCCACAGGGTGGTCGTGGACGAGGACTGGTCCCTCGGCCGGGTGAGCGCGGCGGGCGTGGACCCGGCCACCGGCATGCTGAGGGCCGCGGCGAACCCGCGCGGAATGCAAGGCTACGCCGCTGGTCGCTAATGGGGTGGCGGGGTAGTCTGACTCTTGAGCCACCGGGGATTGGAGGGGATCGTGCACGAGGTCTTCTGTCCTGACTGCCGCTTCAAGCAACCAGCGCGCTCTCTCAGCCGTTTCATCGACGAGGGCATGGAGACGCTCGACTCCGGGACACTGGATCCGGAGGCGAGGGAGTCGCGCAGCACGGGCGAGCTCTAGAGGCGTCGTGGAGCCGGAACAGGCCACCCTGGACGACCGCGTCCGGGTCTTCGTCTATCGCTTCATGATCGATAACGGACGCCCGCCCATGCCGGTGGAGATCGGGACCGCTCTCGAGACGACCACTGTACGGGTGGAGGCGGCATTGGGGCGGCTCGCGGATGCGCACGTCCTCGTTCTGGCCCCCGGTACGCCCTACATCTGGCTGGCTAATCCTCTCTCCGCTCTGCCCTCGCCGTTTTCCGTGAGCGCCGGAGGAGCGCAGCATTACGGCATCTGCATTTGGGACGCACTCGGTGTGATCGCGATGCTGGGCGACGAGGGCCGCGTCACGAGCCGCTGCCCAGACTGCGGCGATGAGCTGACCCTGAAGGTGAGTGCCGGTGAGATCGAACCCCTCGATTACGTCGTGCATTACGCGGTGCCGGCCGCGCAGTGGTGGGACGATATCGGCCACACCTGATCCACGATGCTCCTCTTCCGGTCGGAGGGACACAAAAACAGATGGCTGGCCGAACGCGACCGCGAGCACGGCGCCACTCTGACCGTCACCCAACAGTGGGAGCTGGCGCGGGCGTGGTATCGCGACCGGATGAATCCCGGCTGGAGGAGGCGCAGCCCGGCGGAGGCTGAGGCGGTCTTCGAATCGCTGGGCCTGACCGGACCGTTCTGGAAGCTGGCCGGCTGAACTCCTTTCAGGAGGGTTCGCCGTTTTCGATGCTCGCATTCATTTTTCGGTAGCCGTTGGTGACGACCTCCTCGATGTGATTCAGGTGAGTGGTGACGAGATGCTGAAGTTGATCAGCGTCTCGCCGCGCGGCTGCCGCGGCCAGCGCACGATGCTCGTCGTGGGCCACTTCCAGCGAGCCGAACACGAGCGTGTAAAGGCGGTGGTAGCGCTCCGCGCTTTGCCATAGCAGCTTGAGGATTCGGCTCGACCAGTTGCTGCCTGCAGGTTGCAGGATGGCGTGATGAAAGGCGCGGTGGGCATCCCAGAATCCGCCCTCGGCCGCCTCGGGATCCGCGCTCAGAAGCCTCTCCAGACAATCCTGAATGTGCGCGATATCGGCATCGGTGTACAGGGGGGCCGAGCGCCGTGCAGCGTCTCCCTCGATCAACCTGCGGAGGCGATAGATGTCGTTTAGCTCCTCGAGCCTGACACCCGTCACCACCGGACCTTGGTGGGGGACCGTTTCGACGAGCGACTCGGCTTCGAGCCTCTGGATCGCCTCGCGCACCGGTATGTGGCTAACGCCCAGGTCTCTTGCCACGGCGGCAACCGCTATCCGCTGACCGGGGTGAAGGTCTCCGTTGAGGATGCTAGTTCTCAGGCGCGCCGCGATCTCGTCCGCGAGCAACGGCCGCCGGCTGAGTCTTTCCAGCCCGACGGGGCGGCCCTCGCCGCTCGCTGCGCCAGTTCCCGCACCGTTCACGTCAGGTACTCCCGACCGAGCGACGAACTCGCTGCGCGCTGCCAAGCACCGATCACCAGCGAGGCGGCGACGAAGATGCCGGCAATGATCGCCCAGGCCAGGTCGTATCGCCCCGTACGATCCACCAGCCATCCGAAGCCGATGGGACTCCCGACGAATCCCCCGTAGAACCCGAACAGGACGTAGCCGGAAGCCCGCCCCGCGGCGGCGGGACCCGTGGCTGCGATCACGGCGAGCATGCCGACCGAGTTCCAGGTCACGGCGGTCGCTCCCAACATCAGGGCCCCCGTCCAGAGGAGCAGCGGCGAACCTCGTTCCGCCGCCATCAGCAACAGAACCGAAGCAATCGCACCCAGGGCCATCACCAGCAGGGGGGTGACGAAATTCTTTCGTCGTTCACTCACGAACCCCCAGACGATTCGTCCGGCGATCCCCACCAAACCGATGAGCGCGGCTACGGCGCCCGCGGTCTGAACCGAGAAGTCGAGCCGCTCGACCGCGTACAAGGGCAGGTACGCGGTAACGGAGGCAACTCCCGATCCCATGAGGAAGGCGTACGCGGTCAGCCACCACACCGCTCGAGTCGTCGCGGAGCGCCCGGCGGGCCGGCCATCGGTTGGGCTTCGCTCGACTCGGTCGCGCGGCACGACCAGGAGCGCGGCCAGCGCTCCCAGCAGCGGAACGATCGCGGTCAGCATCAAGGCCGTCCTCCAACCGAGCCCTACGGCGAGAGGCGCGAGGATGGCGCCCGCTGCAAAAGCTCCGATCTGCACGCCCGACTGCTTGACGCCCATGATGACCCCGCGTTGTCCGGGCGGCACGTGGACGGCCACGAGCTTGTTCGTGGTGGGGTTCACCGTGGCAAGCGATAGACCGGCGAACGCAGCGGCGGTCAAGAGAATCACGAAGGAGGGGGCGGCCGCCATGGCGAGCAGAGCCACGGCGATGATTCCGAAGGCCCCGAGCATGACCTTGCGCCCTCCGAAACGGTCGACCATCGGGCCGGCCACCAGCGAAAAGAGGCCTCCTGCTGCGAAGAACAGGGTGGTGAGGAGGCCTAGTCGCGAGCGACTCAGTTGAAAGTCGTCAACCAGGAACGGTGCCAGCGCACCGAATGCGAAACCGGGGAAGGATGCCGCGCCCATTGCGGCCGCCAGCACGGCGCCGAAGGAGATTCGCCGACGTCTGTCGCTCCCCAGGTCGAAGGATGAGACCGATTCGGCGACCAACCTCAGGCCTCTCGCGGACCGACCACCGCATTGCTCAAACGACCGAGGCCTTCGACCTCACATTCGACTGAGTCGCCCGGCGCGAGAAAGCGCGGGGGATCCATTGCGAAGCCGACGCCATGGGGCGTCCCCGTGAGTATCACGTCGCCCGGCTTCAGGGTCATACCGCGCGACAGGTAGTAGATGAGGTGCGCCACTCCGAACAGCATCTCTTTGGTGGAAGAGTCCTGCCGGAGCTCGCCGTTGACCCACGACTTCAAACTCAGCCCCTGAGGATCGGGCACCTCATCCGAGGTCGTTATCCACGGCCCGATGGGACAGAAGGTATCGAAACTCTTGGAGCGATCGAACTGTCTGTCGGCCTTCTGCCAGTCGCGCGCAGAGACGTCGTTGGCCACGGTGTAACCGAACACAGATTGGAGTGCGTTCTCCTCGCTCACGCGGCGCGTCGTCTTCCCGATGACCACCGCGAGCTCCACCTCGTAGTCGCCCTGCTCCGTCAATTGCTCGTCCATGACTATCCGTCCATAGGGGTCGTTGAGGCTATTCGGGAACTTGCCGAA
>JBOGWW010000127.1:0-3663 GCA_050693655.1 Actinomycetota bacterium
ATGTTCTTGGCTTTCGTACCGCTCCGTCTCATCCCTGCCCAGGCGGCCTGTTTGGCACCGCCCACCTAGTGCCTTTCCGCTCCCAGTCTCGAGGCCCCACCGAGTCCCGTAACGGGAATAGGAGCGGCCCGCTCAACCGTTGCACCTGTTGTAATCGTGTAACTAGGAGAAGGGGCCCTTCATTGGCACAGACTGCCAGCAACCACGAACGGGGTGGGTCTGTGGCGGAGCACGAGATACTGCCGCTCCTGCCGCTCAACTCCGGAGTCATTCTTCCCGGCATGGTCGTAACCGTCGCGCTGGAAAGCGACGAGGCGGCCGCGGCCGTCCAAGCCGCGGAGAAGACCAACAATCGAATCATCTTGGTTCCCAAGGTCGAGGAACACTACGCGCGCGTCGGCACCATCGCGGCCGTTGAGAACGCGGGTCAGCTCGTCAGCGGCGTCGAGGCCATGGTCGTGCGCGGGCTCGACCGCGGGGTCATCGGTACGGGCGTGTCCGGCACCGGCGACGCCATCTGGGTCCAGGTAGAGCTCGCTGAGGACGACCACATCTCGGAGCGAGCTTTCGACCTCGCCCGCGAGTACCGGGCCACGGTCGAGAACATCCTCGAGCTGCGTAACGCGCGTCAGGTGAGCGAGTTTCTGAAGGGCATCAACGACCCCGGTCAGATGGCCGACACCGCGGGCTACTCGCCCGATCTGTCGTTCGAGCAGAAGGTCGAGGTGCTCGAGACCCTGGACGTCGCGCAGCGCCTCGAAAAGGTGCTCGCCTGGGCGAAGGAAACGCTGGGTGAACTGACCCTTCGGGACAAGATCCGCACCGACGTGACCGAGGGGATGGAGCGCAACCAGCGCGAGTTCCTCCTGCGCCAGCAGATGGCGGCCATCCGCAAAGAGCTAGGCGAGGACGAGGACGGCGACATCGTCGCCGAGTACCGCGCCAAGATCGAGGAGGCCAACCTGCCGGGGGCGGCACGCAAGGAGGCCGAGCGTGAGCTCGGTCGTCTCGAGCGAGCCAGCGAGCAGAGCCCCGAATACGGCTGGATTCGCACCTACCTAGACTGGATGACCGAGCTTCCCTGGGACGTCCGCAGCGAGGAGAACCTCGACATCGGCGACGCGCGCAAAGTGCTGGATGCCGATCACACCGGTTTGACCGACGTCAAGGACCGCATCGTCGAATACCTCGCGGTGCGCAAGCTGCGCGCCGAGCGCGGGCTCGGCGAGGCCGGTGGACGCGGCAGCGGCGCGATCCTCACGCTCGTCGGACCGCCCGGCGTGGGGAAGACCTCGCTCGGCGAATCGGTGGCTCGTGCGCTGGGACGCAAGTTCGTGCGCGTGTCCTTGGGCGGAGTACGGGACGAGGCCGAGATTCGAGGTCACCGTCGCACCTACGTCGGAGCGTTGCCCGGCCGCATCGTACGCGCCCTGAAGGACGCGGGGACCAAGAACCCTGTGTTCATGCTCGACGAGATCGACAAGGTCGGTGCCGACTGGCGAGGCGATCCCGCCTCCGCGTTGCTCGAGGTCCTCGATCCGGCCCAGAACCACACCTTCAGGGACCATTACCTGGACGTCGACCTCGACCTGTCCGAGGTGCTGTTCATCACCACGGCAAACGTCGTCGAGACCGTCCCCGGCCCCCTGCTCGACCGCATGGAGGTCATCCGCCTCGACGGTTACACCGAGGCCGAGAAGATCGACATCGCGCGCGACCACTTGCTCGCCCGGCAGCTCGAGCGCAACGGTCTGCGTCCTGCGGAGGTAACCGTGAGCGACGCGGCAATGGCACGCGTCGTGTCCGACTACACGCGCGAGGCCGGCGTGCGCAACCTCGAGCGCGAGCTCGGAAAGATGCTGCGCAAGGCCGCAACCAGGCTCTCCGCAAACGAGCTGGAGGCACCAGTAGCCATCGACGAGGACGAGGTGCGCGACTACCTCGGACGCCAGAAGTTCTTCTTCGAAGCGGCCGACCGGACGAGCGTTCCCGGTGTCGCCACCGGTCTCGCGGTGACGGGTGTCGGTGGAGACGTGCTGTTCATCGAGGTAACGAAGATGGACGGCGAGCCGGGGCTCACACTCACGGGGCAACTCGGTGACGTAATGAAGGAGTCGGCGCAGATCGCATTGAGCTACGTGCGCTCTCACGCGGACGAGCTCGAGCTCGCCGACGACTTCGACAAGGAGCGCGTGCACATTCACGTTCCCGCGGGAGCGGTGCCCAAGGACGGGCCCTCGGCCGGCGTCACGATGACCACGGCGCTGGTGAGCCTGCTCACCGGTCGCAGGGTCAAGCCGCTGCTGGGCATGACCGGAGAGGTCACGCTGCAGGGCAAGGTGCTTCCCATCGGTGGAGTCAAGCAGAAGGTGCTGGCGGCTCACCGGGCGGGCCTGACCGAGGTGGTGCTGCCGGAGCGCAACGGTGGCGATCTCGACGACGTGCCCGAGACGGTGCGCGACGAGATGACCTTCCATCTGGTCGGCGACGTCGACGAGCTGCTGAGGATCGCCCTCGCGCTCGAGCCCGCGACCGCGAAGGAAGCCGCCTAACCCCGCGAAGGCCATCGCCCGAGGCAAGGGACAATCACTGGGTCGGTCGTCGACCTGAAGGAGTGTCATGCGCTTCGACGCAGTCGTGATCGGGATGGGCCCCGGTGGGGAGCACGCCGCGTACAGGCTCATCGCCGCGGGCAAGAAGGTGGCGGTGGTCGAGCGTGAGTTGATCGGAGGGGAGTGCTCCTACTGGGCTTGCATGCCCTCCAAGACCCTGATCCGGCCACCCGAGGCGCGCAGCGAAGCGCGCCGCGCGGCCGGCGTGGGCGATCCCTCGCTGTCGTGGGCCGAGGCCGCCGCGTACCGCGACTTCATGGTGCGCAACTACGACGACGCGAAACAGGTCAAAGGCTACGAGGAGCAGGGAGCGACGGTTTTCAAGGGCGACGGTCGCCTCGCCGGGCCGGGCGTCGTCGAGGTGGGAGACGATCGCATCGAAGCGACCGACATCCTCCTGGCCACCGGTTCGGACCCGGTGCTCCCTCCGATCGAGGGACTCGATGAAGTCGAGGTGTGGACCAATCGCGAGGCCACCGCTCTGAAGGAGATCCCCGAACGGGTGGTCGTGATCGGGGCGGGGCCGGTGGGGCTCGAACTGGCACAGATGCTGGCGCGCTTCGGTTCGAGGGTTGCCCTGGTGCAGAGGGCCGATCGGCTGCTGGATCGTGAGACCGCCGAGGTGTCACGGCTTCTCACCGGTTACGTCGCCGAGGAAGGGGTCGAGGTCCACACGGGAAAGAACGCGGTGCGCGCTCGCCGCGAGGGCAGCTCGAGCGTCGTCGAGTTCGAAGATGGGAGCGAGTTGAGCGGCGACGTCATCCTCGCGGCCACGGGGCGACGGCCGCGCGTCGAAGGACTCGGGCTCGAGAGCATCGGGATCGATGCAAATGGCGGAGTTCCCGTCGACGAGCGCTGCCGCGTCGCCGAGGGTGTCTGGGCGCTGGGGGACGTGACCGGGGTGTCGCTGTTCACGCACGTGGCCAAGTACCAAGGACGCATCGTGAGCCACAACATCCTGGGTCGCGACCGGGTGGCCGACTACCGAGCCATCCCGCGCGTCGTGTTCTGCGATCCGGAGATCGCAACCGTCGGCCTGACCGAGGAGCAG
>JBOGWW010000128.1:0-3612 GCA_050693655.1 Actinomycetota bacterium
GCGCCGGATCGACTCGCTCGACGTGCGGATCTCTTCACCCGACAAGAGCGCCGCTCCGCCGCTCGGGCGCAGGAGCCCGGCGAGTACGCGCAGCAACGTGGACTTGCCGGCTCCATTGGGACCGAAAAGTCCGGTGACCCCGTCGTACAGCGTCAGATCGACGGGTCTGAGAGCGACCGTCGAGCCGTAGGAGACCGTTAGCCCCCGGAGTTCGATGCAGCCGCGTTCGGACCTAAACGGTGACTCACTCAACTGAGGGCTCCGGCGCCTTGTGCTCCGCCAGCTTCGCCTTGAGCGCCGCCCGTTGCGTTCTCCAGTGCTCTTCGTCGAGTTTCTCGTTGTGGTAGTCGAGATCGAGCCGCGCGATGGCGACCAGGAGGTCGTGACGCTCCTCCGGGGCCGGCTCGGCGGCTCGCTTCTTGGCGTTCATGATGGCTCGCCGGCGCAGTAGGGCGAAGCCCAAGAGCACGACAAGCAGCAGGCCGGCCGCGATCGCTCCGGCGATGAGCGCGGTTTCACTCTCTCCCTGCGCGATCGCAATCATCGGGATTGAATTGCCCTCGGTCACTCCGTTCTGACTCCGGTAGCGCTTGTAGGTGGTGCCCTCGATGGTGACGTCACCGTCCTCGCCGAGCCTCGGCGAATCGATCACGAACGGAGGTTCCGCGAACACGCCCAGATTGAGAATCGGGTAGAGGGCGCGCCGGCTGAGATCCACCTGACCCGTGTTGACGCGCAGGCTGTAAGCGAAGGTGATGCGCGTTTCGTTCGGCGGCACCGCGCTCGTGATTCCGAGTCCCGTCTCGCTGCTGATCAGCTCCGGGATGTCTAGGCTTGCGTCGGCGATCTGCACACCCTCGGCGTCGTCGGGGAGCGAGAACGAGAGCGTGGGTACCGGCGCGTCATCGCCGGTGCTATCGCTCGCGCCCGGGCTGCCACCCCGCCCGATGTAGGCCTCGTCGCTGGCATTGAGGATCGTGTACGACTCGACAACGTTCGCGCCGTCATCGCCCTGGAGCAGGAACATGTTGTTTCTCTCGATGACGATGGCGCGCGCGTCCGTGGTCGTGTTCCACACGCGCTGGGTCACGTCGATTACGTCTCCGGCCGAGGGGATCGTCACGACCCCGCCGGGGAAGTTGCCTCCGTCGAAACGTGCGTCGAGCGTGTAGGCGCGGTCCAGGCCCGCGGGCAGATCCTGGAACTCGAACCGGCCCCGGTCGTTGCTCGTCGCAGTGTCGGCCACATCCTGCCTGAACCCACCTTGTGCATCTTCGAGCCCTCCCACCAGTCTGATCTCGACTCCCTGCTGGGGCTCGTTGGTGGTGCCGTTGGTGACCACTCCCTTTATGGAGCCGCGCTCTCCGGTCTGCGCTGCAACCGGGGTCGGAGCTACAAGGGAGAGGCTCAGAAGGGCCGCAGTCAGGCGCCGCACTGCTCGCAGGGGCGGCCGGGCCGGCGCGCGGCGCCGCAGCGGGGACATCTCAGCCGCTCCCTGACGGCCGCGATCTCGGTCTCGAGTTCATCATCATCGAGTGTCGAGTCTCGCAGAGCGTCGGCTTCCCGCAATGCGGCCAGCGCCTGGGCCTCGTACTCGAGCCTCAGGACGGTGAAGTCGGTTTGGGAGAGCTTTCCCGTCGCTCGCTCGTTCTCTAGATCCACGATCGCCAGGAGGGCGGCCCTTTTTCTTGCATTCGCCTCATCGAGCTCTTGCGCCGGTGGCGGTCCGTCGACTCGGGGGCCGCGCCGCACCGGGAGCGTCACCCAGACGAGTGCTCCGAGGGCGAGTAAGACGATGAGCAGGACGGGAATCACGACTGCTTCCTCAGTTGAGCCAGCTCGGCGTCGAGCCGCCGTTGCTCCGAATGCGACACGCCGATCGCCGGGGGGGCTTCGGCCTCACCGGATGGAGAGCGGCGCGCGCTCCAGCGCCTCACCAGCCACCAAGCCAGCACGCCACCGGCGAGGACGACGAGCGAAGGCAGGATCCACGCGAGGACGCCGGCCCCCTCCGAGGACGGCTCCGCCCGGATCGAGGGACCGAAGTCACGCTCGAGGCGCTGCATGATGGCGGCCTCGTCCATGCCACTGCGCGCGTAGCCCTCGATGTCGTCCCGTAGGTCCAAAGCGCTCTGCGACGGGCAGTCGTGAAGCGTGACTCCGGGACAGTAAGGCGACATGACCTTCTTGGAGATGTCGTTTGCAAGATCCTCGGGGGACTGCGCGGCGGCCGGAGTGGCCACCAGAACGACGAGCAGCAGGGCGAGCCAGAGCGCGCGCTTCATCGCACCACCGCCGGCTCTCGTTCAAACGGTGCACGCTTGACCGCAGTGACCGAGACCGGTGCCCGGCCCGACATGATGACGATCATTCCGCCGAGCATCACGACGGCCCCGGCCCAGATCCACCAGGTGAGCGGATTGACGAACGCCCGGATGACGGCCGACTGATCGGTATCGAACCCGGTCACAACGACGTAGAGGTCCTCGATCGGATTCGTGCGGATTGCCACCTCGCTCTGCCACTGTCCCTGCGCGCGGTGCAGGTTGCGCTGAGGGCGCATGACGCCGAGATCGTCGCCCCCGCGGACGACCGCGACCTCAGCTTCGAAGATGTCCTTCTCGGGTGTGCCGGCGGTTCGCACACCTTCGTAGGTCAGCGTGTATGAGCCGATGGCGAGCGTGTCGCCGGGATTCATGTCCGCACGTCGCTCGACCTTGAACGCATTGCCCGCGAAGCCGATCACGATCAGGAGCACGCCGAGATGCACGATGTAGCCGCCGTAGCGACGACGGTTCCGTTTGATCGTCTCACCCAATGCGGCGACCATCCCGACGTTGTCGCGCCGGCGGTAAACCCGGCTGCCGCGCACGAACTCGCCGATGATTGCGGTTGCGGTGAAGACGCAAAGACCAAGGGCCAGCAACGCGCCGGTGCTCGAGATGCCGAGAAGCCCGAGGGCGAGGGCCGTCACGGTACCGGCCGCGAGCGGAATCCGCACCAGCCGCCAGAACGCGCCCTTGCTCATGCGCCGCCACGAGATGAGGGGGCCTACGCCGGCGAGACCGATGATTGCGAGGCCGATGGGGGTGAAGATCGCGTCGAAGAAGGGAGGCCCCACCGAGAGCCGGATGCCGGATGAGAGCTCGGCGATGATCGGGTAGATGGTGCCCCACAGCACCGTGAAGGCAGCCGCCACGAACAGGACGTTGTTGGCGACGAACGCGGACTCACGCGAGACGAGCGAGTCCAGCCGGTTCTCGCTTCTCAACGCGTCGAGCCGGTAGGCCACCATCCCGAGACCGCCGAGGAGAAGAAACGCCAGGAAGGGAAGGAAGTACTTGCCGATGGGACCCTCGGAGAAGGTGTGGATCGAGCTCAGCAACCCGGAGCGGGTCAAAAAGGTTCCGAACACCGCGAGTCCGTAGGTGAGGACGATCAGCGTGACGTTCCAGACCTTCAGCATCCGGCGCTTCTCCTGGATCACGACCGAATGCAGGAAGGCCGTGGCCGTCAGCCACGGCATGAACGAGGCGTTCTCCACCGGATCCCAGGCCCAGTAGCCACCCCATCCGAGCTCGGTGTAGGCCCACGCGCCGCCGAGCACGATGC
>JBOGWW010000129.1:0-5518 GCA_050693655.1 Actinomycetota bacterium
TGAACCGCTGTTCAACAGCATAGGGGCATCGCCCCGGCGCGTCACGGCCGGACTCAGCGCCGCGCGTCGGTGAAGTGAGGGACGGGCTCCCGGACCTCGCCGGTGAGATAGCCCTGCGCCACCATGAGATCGAACTCGTAGACCTGGACCTCCTGCTCGGAGAAGGGGCCCTGGCGGTAGCCCGGACCGGCGCTCCCGCGTTGCACCGCCTCGCAGGCGTTCCAGTCCTGGCGATTGGTCACGTCCCAGAAGTCGGCCGCGAAGGCGGAGTCGAAATCCGCGCGGTCGTTGGATTCCGGCGGGAACAGCCACTGGCACTCGACGAAGGTCCGGCCCGGCGCGCGCGGTTCGATGCGATGGGTCATCACGTAGTCGGGATGCGGACTTATCAGGACATTCGGCCACAGCATGTAGTAGCCGACGTCCTTGGCGGCGTCGTCGTAGAGTCCGCGGATGCGCACGCCTCCGCTCTGCCCGTCGAGCGACATGGTTTCGACTCCGTCGCGCAGCGTCATGGTTCCGCCCACCCACACTCCCGTCGGGTGGATGCCCTCACCGGAGGTCGGCGAGCTCACCGCGCACAGTTCGGGATGGATCTCTGTGCAGTGGTAGCACTCGTGGTAGTTCTCGACGATTATCTTCCAGTTAGCCTCTATCTCGTAGCTGTGGCTGGCCCCTACGAACATCCGTCCGGGCTCGTAGGGAGCCATTAGCTCGTCGAGGTTTCCGACATAGGTGTCGAAGTCCGGCGCGTCACCCGAGGCGTTGATGAAGACCCAGCCGTGCCACTCGCGCACCGCGGCGCTCCGCAACGAGTGGTCCGAGTCGGTCTTGTCGAAGCCCGGCTGGATCGCCATCGTCGGGCCGCCCTTGAAGGTGCCGTCGAGCCCGTAGGTCCAGCGGTGGTAGGGACACTGAACGGTCTTGCGCTGGGTCGACGCCCCGCACACCAGCAGCTCGTGGCCGCGATGCCGGCAGGTGTTGTGAAAAGCGCGCAGTTCATGGTCGTCGCCCCGGATCAACAGGATGCCGGTGCCGCCCGCCTCGACGGCCTTCTGACTTCCGGGCTCGGCGAGGTCGTCGGCGCGGCCCACGCACACCCAGGACGTGCGGAAGAAGTGCTCGCGCTCCCAGGCGAGCAACTCGTCGGAGTGATAAGCGGCTCCGGGCAAGGTGCGGGCCTCATAGAAGGGCTGCGCGCAGAGGCTCACCTGCTGGACGTCTATGGGGGCCGGCTGGGTCATCGCATGCTCCTCGAACGGCTGCCTGCAAGAGGGTAATGCCCCTCGACGGGACCCCTCCTCCGCTGTCATCATAGCCGTATGTTGAACGGCGGTTCAGGCTCGTGAGCGACCTGCTGCTGACCGGGAGCCCGGTCTACCTCGGGGCCCGGCGCACGACCGAGGCGGTACTCGTCGCCGGCGACCGCATCGCGGCGGTGGGATCGCTCGCCGCGGTGGCCGAGCGGGCGGGCGCGGCGACCCGCCGGGTGGAGGGGGGCATGATCCTTCCCGCCTTCCAGGACGCGCACGTGCACCCGGTGTTCGGCGGGCTCTACCAACTCCAGTGCGACTTGCACGATCTCGCATCGGCGGAGGTCGTGCTCGAGACCGTTCGTCGGTACGCGGCCGAACACCCCGAGGAGGAGTGGATCGTCGGGGGCGGCTGGGAACTGCAGCAGTTCTCTTCCGGTCCCGATCGTGCGCAGCTCGATGCGATCGAGCCGCGCCGGCCCGTCTACCTCGTAGACACGAACGTGCATACGGCGTGGGTGAACTCCCGCGCGCTCGAACTCGCAGGTATCGATCGAAACACACCGGATCCGGCGGACGGGCGCATCGAGCGCGACGCCGAGGGGGAGCCGACGGGGCTCCTGCACGAGGGGGCCGAAAGCATCGTGCGGGACCTGGCCCCCGCCCTCCCGCCGGAGCAGTATCTGGACGCGCTCCGGCTGGCTCAGCGTCAACTTCACGCCCTGGGAATCAGCGCGTGGAACGACGCCTGGGTCGAAGAAGACATCTTCGAGGCTTACCGGAAGCTCGACGACTCCGGCGAGCTAACGGCACGCGTGGTGCTGTCGTTGCTGTGGGACCGGCACCTGGGCGAGTCGCAGCTCGACGACCTGCTCGAGATGCGCAAGCTCGGCACGGGCGGTCACCTGAACGCAAACGCGGCCAAGCTCTTTCTCGACGGAGTGATCGAGACCTTTACGGCCTCGGTGCTGGAGCCGTATCTCGACGCATCCGGAGAGGCTACCGACAACACCGGCATCGACATGTTCGATCCCGTCGATCTGGCTCGCTTCTGCACGCTGCTGGATCACCAGGGCTTCCAGTTGCACTTCCACGCCATCGGGGATCGCGCGGTCAGATTGGGGCTCGACGCGCTGGCGGCGGCTCGTGCGGCCAACGGCGCGCGCGACGCTCGCCATCACATCGCCCACGTGCAGCTCGTTCATCCCGACGACATCCCGCGCTTCGGCGAGCTCGACGTCGTCGTAAACGCACAGGCTTACTGGGCCCAGTACGACTCGGCGATGAAGGAGCTGACGCTCGCCTACCAGACTCCCGAACGACGGGCTTGGATGTACCCTTTCGCCGACCTTTTGAAGTCCGGCGCTCGCATCGCCATGGGGAGCGACTGGCCGGTCACGACCCCCGATCCCCTGCACGAGATGGAGGTCGCGGTCAGACGCACGCCGGTCGAGGATCCGGGAGCCGAGGTCTTTCTGCCGGAACAGCGACTCGACCTGGCCGCGGTGCTCGATGCCTTCACCGCGAACTCGGCCTTCGTCAACCGCGACGACGACTCCGGTGCGATCGAAGAAGGTCTGCGCGCTGACCTCGTCGTTGTCGACCGCGATCTGTTCGAGCTCGACGGACGCACCAGCGAAGCCGAGGTGCTCCTGACGCTCGCGAGCGGCGAGCCGGTGTTCGACAAGGGACTGCTCTAGATGGATCTAGAGACCGATGAGGCGGTTCAGGAAATCCACGCGTCCGTCCACGGGCTCACCCTTGACGCGTTCGGCCCGGTCCGCGCTCTCGTACATGCGGGTCGCGAGGTTGATGCCGATCCAACGCAACGGCTCGGGTTCCCAGTTGCGGGAGCGGTGACCCACCCAAGGCAGCCGGACGAGATCGGTGTCTCTTCCGAGCAGCAAGTCCGTGAGCGTCCGCCCCGCGAGGTTGGTAGTCGAGACCCCGTCCCCCACGTAACCACCCGCCCAGGCGAGTCCGGACGCACGATCGAAACCGACCGAGCTGTACCAGTCGCGCGGCACGCCGAGGGGCCCGCCCCATTCGTGGGTGATGGCGAAGTCACGAGTCGCCGGCCAGAGCGAGTGAACCACGCCCCTCAGTTCGGCGAAGACGTCGGGACGGCGCTCGAACTCGGAGTCGATGCGGGAACCGAAGTGGTAGGGCGCCCCCCGGCCCCCGAGCGCGATGCGATCGTCGGCCGTCCGTTGCGCGTAGATGAGCAGGTGACGTCCGTCGGACATGGTGTAGCGGCGGCGCCAGCCGATTTCCTCCCACACGGTCGCCGGCAGCGGCTCGGTCGCGACCATCAGCGAGTACAGCGGCACGAGCCGCCGCCTCATCCCCTTGAGTTGCGAGGTGTAGCCCTCGGTGGCGCCCACCACGAGCGGAGCCCGTACCACTCCGCGGTCGGTAGTGACCGTGCGCGCCGCGATGGAGCTTGCGGTCGTGCCTTCGTAGAGGGTCACACCCAGCGATTCCACCGTCTCGGCCAGGCCGCGCGCGAGCCGCGCGGGGTGCAGCGAGGCGCAGTGGGGTGTGAAGGCCGCGCCGAGCGAACCCGGCAGGCGCATCAAGTCCTCCACTTCCTCGGGTTCGAGCCACTCGACGTCGGCTTCGCCGAAGCCCCAGGATCTCTGTTCCTCGATCTCCTCGCGCACTCGTCCCAATTGCCCGGGGGTGGTTGCGAAGACGAGCGTTCCGGCCTTCTCGAACTGAGCGTCGATACCCTCCGCCTCGATTACACGGCCGACTTCGTCGACGGTGTCGAACATCGCTCGTTGCAGCGCGATGGCGCCGGCGCGGGTGGAGGACTTGGCGATCTTGCGATGGCTGGCCGCGAACAGAGCCGAACACCATCCGCCATTGCGGCCGGAGGCGCCGAAGCCTGCGAACTCCTGCTCGACGATGGCTACGCGCAGCGAGGGATCCGCCTTCTTCAGGTAGTAGGCGGTCCACAGGCCCGTGTACCCGGCCCCCACGATCGCGACATCGACATCGATGTCGCCGTCGAGCGGGGGCCGGTACTCGACGTCTCCGCCAAGGGTGTCCATCCACATGCTGATGGTGCGCGGATCTCGCATGGCAGCACGATAGAACCAATCGACGGCCGAGTACATTTGGGAGCCCTACCGATTTGGGAGGATGCATCGACATGACGGCACCCGACGTCACCACGGACAACGTCAAGCGAGTGCTGGAGGAGGAGCTGGCTCGCTACGGGCAACGCACCCCTCAGTCCGCCTCGCTCTACGAACGAGCCGAGTCCTCGATGCCGTTCGGCGTCGCATCTTCGTTTCAGGCCGGCGACCCCTATCCCATCTATCTGGTGTCGGGCGAGGGAAGCCGCGTAACGGACGTTGACGGCAACTCCTACGTCGACTATCACAACGGTTTCGGCACGATGGTCGTGGGTCACACCCATCCCAAGGTGCGCGCGGCGATCGAACGTGCGGCCGGGAGCGGGACCCACTTCGCGGCCACCACCGAGGACGACATCCTCTTGGCCGAGGAGCTCAAACGTCGCTTCGGACTGGAGAAGATCCGCTTCGTCAACTCCGGCAGCGAGGCAACGATGGACGCGGTTCGCCTCGCCCGTGCGGCGAGCGGAAAGGACGTCCTGCTCAAGATCGAGGGCAGCTACCACGGTCACCACGATGCGGTCATGTACTCGGTGGTGCCCACCATGGATTCGGGTGATGCCAGCGAGCGCGCCTGGTCCGTACCGTTCTCGCGCGGCATCCCCAAGGGCACCGAGGCACACACGATGATCGTGCCCTTCAACGACGTGACTTCGCTCGAGGAGATGCTCGACGAGCACGGACACGAGATCGGCGCCATGATCATGGAGCCGGTGATGATGAACCTGGGCATCATCGTCCCGCAACCGGACTACCTCGACAAGGTGCGCGAGCTCTGCACGAAGCACGGAGTCGTATTGATCTTCGACGAGGTCAAGACCGGCGTGACGATCGCTCCGGGAGGCGCAACCGAATACTTCGGCGTCCAACCGGACCTAGTCTGTCTTGCCAAGGCGATCGGCGGAGGCACGCCCATTGGCGCGTTCGGGGGCCGAGCCGACCTGATGGACGAGATCGAAAACGGAGTGGCCGCGCTGGGCACCTTCAACGGCAATCCCCTCTCGGTGGCCGCCTCGCTGGCGACGCTCACCGAAGTGCTCGTCCCGGATGCCTACGAGCATCTCGCCAAGCTGGGCACGCGCCTCGCTCAAGGTTGTCAGGAGGTGCTGCAGAGCGCGGGGG
>JBOGWW010000130.1:0-1659 GCA_050693655.1 Actinomycetota bacterium
TGGTTGTGGGACTCGATCTTCCACGCCACCGCGACACCTTCTGCAACCTCGATGATGCCCGCACCCTCGCCCGGGCCGACAACGACGCGCGGGCCCTCGGTGGGCAAGGACCTGAGGTGGACGCGGCTCGACTTATAGCTGCAATGCTCGCTCCACATGACGGAGAACATCGCGAGCTCGGTGAAGCCGGGTTCTCGCCCGAGCCGGTCGCAGATCGCCTGGTACTCGTCGTCGGTCAGACCGAGGCCGCGATGCAGGGACTCGGTCTTGCTCATACGATCGCGGGGCTCCGCCGATAGCGGTCCTGCATCACGTGATCGAACATCGAGGTGATGATGACTGCGCCGTCCTCCGAACCCAGCAGCGCCTCGCAGGCGCGTTCGGGATGCGGCATCATGCCCAGCACGTTTCCTTGCTCGTTGGTAATCCCGGCTGCGGCGTCCAGCGATCCGTTCGGGTTCTTCTCGTAACGCAGCAGGATCTGTTCGTTCGCACGCATACCTTCGAGTGTTTCGGGGTCCGCATACCAGTTGCCCTCGAAATGGTTGATCGGAATGCGCAGCACACGTCCCCGCTCGGCCCGTGCGGTGAACGCCGTGCCGGAAACCTCGACTCGGAGTTCGCTCCACTTACAGAGAAACTTCAGCCCCTCGTTCTTGCGCAGCGCGCCGGGCAGGAGACCCGCCTCGCACAGGATCTGAAAGCCGTTGCAGATTCCGATCAAGAGCTTGCCCTCTTCGGCATGCTCGGCCACCGCAGGCATGACCGGGCTGAAGCGGGCGAGCGCTCCCGTTCGCAGGTAGTCGCCGTGAGCAAACCCGCCCGGCAGTACGACGATGTCCACCTCCGGCAACTCCCTCTCCTCGTGCCAGATGAATTGGGTGTTGCCGCCGAGGCCCTCGAACGAGCGCCGGCAGTCGAGTTCGCAGTTCGAACCGGGGAACACGACGATGCCTACCCTTGCGGTCACGTTGCCTCCTTGGTGTGGTCGGCGCTACGGCCACCGGAGATGCTCACCTCGTAGGACTCGATGACGGTGTTGGCCAGGAGGCGTTCGCACATCTCACCCACTTGCGATTCGGCCTCATCCGCGTCCGATGCGTTCAGCTCGAACTCGATCAGCTTGCCGACGCGCACGCCCGATACCCCTTCGTAGCCGAGCGCGGGTAACGCCCGTTCGATGGTTTGGCCCTGCGGGTCCGCGATGCCCGCTCTCAGCGTGACGTGCACCTGAGCATTGAAGTTCGTCATCTCCCTACCTCTTCCTCGAACCCTTGAACGAGCTCATCCCCACACCGACAGCAGAATGAGAGAACCGGCGGCGATGACGAGCGAGAGGCATGCAGCCGACACGACGACCATTGCCATTGCGCGCAGGAGATCCAGCTTCGCAACGATCTGCATGCCTCGCACGAACAACGACAGCGACCAGACCGCCATCAGCAGGGCCAGCGCGACCGAGATGGCGGCCCAACCGGTTGCGACCGAGTCGCCCGGACGGGTGGTCGCAAAGATCTCGGGACCGACGATGAGCAGGTCGAGCGGCAACAGCACCAGCACGGTGATCACCTGAGGGAAGGCCGAGGTACCCCAGACCATGCGGGCGTCGCGGGAGGCGAGCCGGCCCCCGACGGCGCGCGCAGTTAGGGGTGCCGCCAC
>JBOGWW010000131.1:0-6108 GCA_050693655.1 Actinomycetota bacterium
ACCTAGGCCCGGATAGACGCTCAAGGGCAGCTTACCCAGTGGAAGGGAGATCCTGCCGTCGATCTTCTTGGTCGCCTGCGGCGTGGCGGGATTTCCCGGGATGGGAAAGAAGTTCTCCCAGTCGATCACCAGGTCGGCCGGGACTGGCCTGCCTCCTATGAGGCTGTTGTCGAAACGGCCGAGGAGGCCGACGGTACTCCTGATCGGATTGATCCTGTAGCGGTCCCTGACTTGGGTGTGGCCGAAGCGAAACGCCGCCACAGAGAACTCGACGGGGATGTACGCGCTGTCGAGCGTGGGCGTGAAGAAGAGATTGAGGACGGTGGGGACCCCCGTCGCGTTCGGCACCAGCACTTGGTCCGCGACCCTCTGACCGGCGACCGTGGGCAGATAGCTGTGTGCGACCACCCACTGGTAGTGCCAGCGAACCAGCTCTTGCGCGGTCGTGAAGACCAAGTCCTCGGTCACCCCCTGGCTCCGCACCAAATCGACGAGGGCGTTGTGGAACCTCATGAATGCGATCTGGAGTTGAATGAGGATCACGGTCTGGTCGTTGCGCGGATCCGCGATTATGCCCTTCCCGTTCGAGTCTCTGGGGACGTCTTCCACCCCGTGCTCGTTGATGATCAGGGCTAGCTTGGCTGCGTCGCTCGGGTCGTAGAACTGGGGCGTGCCGGCGGGTCCGTCGCCGTACATCGAGTCAAGATCGAACTTGGCCGTCGACTCGCTGATGAGGCTATCGGGATCGTTTGAGCCGATCAGCAGAGAAGACTTGTCGAAGGTGGTGTCGTGGTCGATGAACTGGCCCAGGAAGGTGAATCCCGTTCGTATCGCCGCGTTGTCAGGGTTCTCATCGGGAATGGCGGGGATCGTCTTGGCGAAATCTACGATGGCCTGGTCATCGGGACTGTGAGCGGGAAGGAGCGGGAACATGCGACCCATAGGAGAGGATCCGGCGAGCGTTTCTGCACTCTGAGCTGAGGCGTCGTTAACTCCAGCTTGGAGCGATCCCCCGAGAGGGACTCGCCTCAATCCAGCAGACCTTCTGACGGCCGACGGCGAGCCGTGTCTGAGGATTCTCCGCGAGACGGCTCGGCGGGCCGATCGGACGGTTCCCTTGGATCCAACTGCCTTCAGTTGATTCGCCAGCGCCATCGGGCTGTGCAATAAGGCAGCAGCCGTTGCTCCCAGCGCCAAGAACTTGCGCCTCGTCACGCCCTTTTTCTCGTGTTCACCTCTGCCGGCCATTTGCCCTTCCTCCAGACTGCGCGCGCGACAAGAATTGTTCCTTTCGATCATTCATCCTGGGCGTTGAGCCGGTCTAGGCACCTGATGCATATGCGCTGAAAATCCCTACGAAAATCCGGGGGCCAGCCTCGCCGTCTAGCGCGATAGCGGAGAATGCGTGTTTCCTCCGGTTTGTCTTCCTCGGCGTCAGTCAGGACGTCACTAACGTTCTTGCGCTCGGCTTCATCGCGAGGGGTCGTCAACCTCATTCGGAGATGACGGCTAGGCCGTCGAGGGAGATTGCGGTACCGCTCGACGACGAGCTTTTCTCGCCGGCCCACACCACTCTGATGGAACGTGGGCCCGAAGTGAACGTGGTGGAGAAGACATACACCTTGTTGTTGATCCTGGTCGAATAGAGGTCGATGTTTCTCTCGAAGACGCCGTCGAGGTAGACGTCCGCCTGCCCCGAAGAAGGGTTTTTCTGCACCAGCAGACCGACCTTGCGTCCGTTGAAGGACGCCTCGGCCTCCTGACCTTCCCCGTCGAGGACGGTCAGGGTGTCCTGATAGGCGCCGGCAGTGGACAGCGCGTTCACCCCATCCGTGTAAGTAATCGCGCTGCCGGTGTCGTCGTACGGCACTGCGGCACAGTGTTCTTCCCCTACCCCTTCGTTGCCGGAAGTGTCGTAGGCGTAGACCTGATAGCAGTAGGTCTTGCCGGGGTCGCCCGAGCGCCTGTACTTAGTGGAGTTCGAGGATTGCACCAACATTTGCGAGCCCGTGGTACCGATGCGCTCGTAGAGGTCGTACCGGGATATGCCGACGTCGTCTTCTCCTAACCAGGTTACTCGCACGTCCATGGTCACGAGAAGCTGCTCGGGACTTGGTTTGTGCATGATCACGGTCGGGGGGGTGGTGTCGTCGCTCGGAGATTGTGGCGGTGGCTCGTCCTCCGTCGAGGAAGCAATCTTCGCGATGAAAGCCTCCTGCTTTCCAGAGCCGGTTGCCTGAAAGGCGTTAATCGTAGGGAAGTTCGCGGATCCCGTGGACCCGACGAGGTAGGCGTTCCCCGCAAGGTCCACAGCCACGCCGCGACCCCGATCGGCACGCTTTCCCCCCACGAACATAGAGTACGCCGCGCCGCTGCCCGACGGCTCGAATTTCGTGACGTAAGCGTCGAAGCCTCCCGGCTTCTGGGTCGGAGCGTTCACGATAGGGAAGGCCGACGACTTGGTCATGCCGGTCGCGTGCGCATACCCAGACGAGTCGACCGCGATAGCAAAGCCCTCGTCGTCCGCTTCTCCCCCGAGATAGGTCGAGTAGACGAGGCCGCTTCCGTCCGACTGCAGCTTTGCGACGTAGGAGTCCTTTGCGCCGCCGCCGTAGGTACCCTGGAACGCGTTCACCGTGGGCCAGTCCAACGAGACGGTGTAGCCGGTGACGTAGGCGCTGCCCGACGAATCAACGTCCATGCAGTCGCCGTTGTAAGTCCAGTCCTCGTCCGATCCACCGAGGTAGGTCGAGTAGGCGTACTGGGGCGGGCTCTGGTTGTCGATCTTCGTCACGAAGACATCGGTGAGCCCCCCTCCGTGGGTCGTCTGGTACGCGCCGGCGGTGGTCGGGAAACTCGTAGACATAGTCCATCCGTGCACGTAGGTGTTGCCGTCCGCGTCGGTGGCGACACAGCGCGGCGTGTCGTGTTTCTCCCCGCCGAGGTAAGTGGAGAAGATGAGATCGGTCCCGTCCGGCTCCATGCGGGTCACGAACGAGTCGTGCTGCCCTCCGGGGGCCGGCTGCAGGGCGTTGACGAGGGGAAAGTCCTTAGAGGTCGTGAAGCCGCTGAGATGGATCGTCCCCAACGAATCCACCTCGACGTTGGGCCTGCCCTCGTCTCGGTCACCGCCGAGGTAAGTGGAGAAGACCAGACCCCCGGAAGAGGTGAGCTTGGTCAGATAGATATCTTGCTTGCCCGCAGATTGCTCCTGATAGACATTCGGAGTCGTCGGGAAGTCCATCGATGCCGTGCTGCCGGTCACATAGACGTTGCCGGCGTCGTCGACGTCGATCGAGCGCGGAACTTCCTTGCCCGCCCCGCCCAGATAGGTGGCCCAGGCGAGAGTGTAGTCGGCGTTGACCTTGGCGACGAAGGCGTCTTCGGACCCCGCATATGTCTCCTGCACCGCTCCCGAGGAGGCGGGGAAGTTCACGGATTTGGTGCTACCGGTGAGGTACATGTTGCCGTCGCCGTCGATGGCGACGCCAAGGCCCTCGTCCAGGTCGCTGCCCCCGAGATAACTCGAGAAGACCAGCTCGGGTTCAGTAGTAGTCAGCGCAACAGCCGGGTCGTACGGCCCACTCTCGGTGCCCCTGTGCGGCGTCGAGCTGCCGGCCATCAGAAGCGCCGCTACGGCCACCCCCGCCAGGAGCCTCCTAAGAGCTGAGCGCCTCGCCCTCTTAACATCCACCTTCATCAATACTCCTTCCAATCCGCGCTTTCGGACATCTTCCGGAAATGGTGCAAAAACTCATCCCCTATTTGGCGTAGAAGCCGCCCGCGCATCGTCCTCATGGGGACCACAGCGTCCCGCGTTCGTCTATGCGAACCGGCCCCAAGAACTTCTTCGCGATGTACCAGTCGTCCGCATACGTGTACATGGGCACAAGCGTCGAGGTGTTACCCCCGACCTTGTGGGCGGTCCGCCCCCCACTGGGTGGCGATCGGGTGTTGAGCTGCGTCGAGACCTCCGCTTTCAGATCCCCGCTCGGACCGTAGAGCCACATACGCTGCTTGGCCCGGGTCCCGTTGGTGATCTCCACGACGACGTAGAACCACTCGTCCACGGGCACTCGCCAGTCCGCCATGGCGACCTTGTGCATGTCCCCGAACAAGGCGAGTCCGAGCCTCCGGTTGGGATACAAACGCACCTCAACCGGCCTCCCCGGCAGTAGGCCGTCGGTGGGAGACAGCTGCTCGAGCTGGATATGACTCCGTTGGGCGGGGATTGCGCCCCGGGGTATCGCAGGAATGCGGTGTGCCACACCGATGAAAGCGTGGCCGTCCTCCAGTGGCACGTCCGCGATCACGCCCTGGTGCGACGGGGTCATGCGCGGAATGCGCACCGCAGAATCGCCGGTTCGGGGCTGGTAGGGACCGGCCTCGACTCCCCCCTGGACGCCGAACTCGCACCCCAGCTTCTCTGGTTGCTGAGTCCAGCGTCCGCAAACGGGTTCTTCGAAGCTGGACGCCAGCAGCAAGTCCTCCGGATCCACCGTCGGGGTCGAGCTGGCCGTGGGCTCCGGCGTGGAAGGTGTGAGCACGGGACGAGGTTTCGAGACCACCTCTTGCGCGGTGCTCCCGGAGCAGGCCCCTAGGACCAGGACTCCGGCGAACAAACAGGCTCCGAAGCGCCGCCGCGCTGCCGCCGTCACGCGCGCCTATGTCTCCCACATGGCGAGGTCGTGTCCGAGCCAGGCCGCAAGCTCTGCGTTGTCCTGAGCGAACCGCTCGGTCAGCCCGGCGCGAAGCGCGGGATCCAGCGGAGGATAGGAGGCTCGGCGGGTGTTCAGTCGCCCCACGACGCGCCAGACCGGTCGGGGCAGGCGGTGTCTCATCTTCCGGAGTCCCATCGACCGGTAAGTGACCGATGCGTTCACCACCTGGCCCAGATTGGGCGGCACGAAAGTGTCGTCCACACCGAGGAAGCGGCATACCTCACTGTAGGTGTGCTGGGGCTCGTCTCTAAGCGCTTCGAAGATCACGACATGGACCGCCTCCCGGCGGAAATGCCGGCAGAGGTGGCGCAACTGAGAGACGTAGCGGCTCATGTCCAAATAGGGGCAGGCCCGCCGGGGATCGCCAAGCTCGAGTCGTTGCAGCTCCGCGGCGATGGCGTCGACGAAGTCGAGTTGCTCGGCGCCCACGGCGCGGCGCAGCCGGTAATGAGAGTACGCACGATCGACCGGGTTGCGCAGGAGGGCGATGATTCGAGCTTCCGGCACCGCCTGCGCCATTCGCACGACGGCGTCCCCCAGATACATGTAGGAAGGGGTCGCGTCGCCGATGGCATGCTCGCCGGCGACGGTGGAGAAGTGCCCGCGGTACCAGTCGATGCCCTTCGGATAGTTGACGTCGAAGTAATGGATCTCCTTCGGGCGCGAGACGAACACCTCGGGGTGAGCGTCGAGGTAACGAGTGAGCGACGTCGTGCCGGACCGCATGGCGCCTGCGATGAAGAAGCTGGGGAGGGTGCCGTCCGTCTCCGTCGGAAGACGCGCCGAGGTGCCGGCGGGCGCGACGCGTTCTTGCTCTTTCATGACGGCTCGGTCCCTACCTCCGCGGATCATCACTCCCAGGTCACGGCCGCCCTCGTGGATCGGAGTCGTGCGAGGTTGATCCTCCGATCTCGCCGTAGCGAAACTGCAGGCGCCGCCACGCAGGACATTAAGAGCCCAACCTAAGCTCAACACCCCTTGGGGGGCGTATTCGGCCTACGCCGGAGGCATTACCGATCGTCTCTCGGGCTTAGACCTGGCACCGCCCTTTGGAATCGCCCTTCAACGGTCGCACCAGGTGAAGCACCAGCGCGATGAGCTTGCGTCTCGTGCACCTGAGGTAACGCGAGTACGGGACTGGAAGCGTGCGCCACACCCAGGTTCGTCCTACCGTCATCGCATTGGAGCCGTCGGCCGGATGGTGGTTGAGAAGAGAAGTGAACCTCCCGACTGCGAGTGCGTTGTCGATAGGTCAAGTGGCGCGCGGTGCGGAATATCGACGCGCCGGACTCGGCCGCCCGGTCTGGGCCGCTTCGCTCACGGTCGAACTCGACGGCCTTCGTTACCAGCTCAGGAGTACCTCGGAGACTTTCGTCCGCGCGCTCAC
>JBOGWW010000132.1:0-7027 GCA_050693655.1 Actinomycetota bacterium
ATGAGGGGCGTCGAGGACTACCTCGAGGAGATCAAGAGGCTGGAGGAGGACGGTGAGCGCATCACCGCCACGGTTCTGGCCCGCATTCTCGACGTTTCCCTGCCCTCGGCCTCCGAGATGCTCAAGCGCCTCGCCTCGGAGGGCTACCTCACCAGGGAGAAGGGCGGGAGCATCCTTTTGACCCCCGAGGGCCGCCGCCTGGCGCACACCATGCTGCGCCGGCACCGGCTGATCGAGTGCCTGCTGGTGGACAAGCTCGAGATGTCCTGGTTCGAGGTACACGGCGAGGCGCACAAGATCGAGCACGCGATCTCGGCACGGGTCGAGGAAGCCCTCGCCAAGGCGCTCGACTATCCCGACTACTGCCCGCACGGACACCCCATCTGCCCCGTCGACCTGCGGCCGCTGCGAAAGCTCAGCGACCTGGAGCCGGGCGAGGGAGGCGTCATCTCGCAGATATCCGAGTTGAAGGAAGAGGTGCTGCCCTACCTCGACCAGATCGGGCTACGCCCGGGCGTCGAACTGACCGTCAAAGACCTGGCTCCGATGGAGGGCCCGGTGACGGTCGAGACGCCGGGAGGTCCGGCATCGCTGGGTCGCGAGCTCGCGGCGCTGATCAGGGTGGTCCCCGGCGAAGACTGAGTAGAGATCAGAGCCCGAAGGTTCTACCGATCAGATCCCGCATGATCTCCGACGTGCCGCCGCCGATTGGACCCAGTCGCGCGTCTCGCCAGGCACGCTCGGCGGGGAACTCCGTCATATAACCGTAGCCACCGTGAATCTGCATACATTCGTCTGCGACGTGAAAGGCCAACTCGCTCGAGTGCAACTTCGCCATCGCCGCCTCTCGGATCGGGTTGTCGTCGATCAGGAACCGGCGCAAAGCGTGATAGGTCAGCGCCCTACTCGCTTCGATGCGGGTGGCGATATCGGCGAAGCGGTGACGCCAGACTTGGAACTTCGCCACCGGACGCCCGAAGGCCCGACGCTCCTGCGCGTATGAGCGCGCCACCTCGTAGGAGTGTTGAGCCGAGGCAACCTGTCCTAGGGCCATCACCAATCGCTCCCACGCAAAGTTGCGCATGATGGCGTGGAAGCCGGAACCCTCGGCGCCGAGCCGGCAGTCATCGGGGACGTGAGCATCCCGCAGTGCGATCTCTCCGGTCTGGCTCGTCCGCCAGCCGAGGGTGGGGATTCGCCGAGCAATGAAACCGGGGATGTCGGTCTCAACCACGAAGAGGGTGATGCCCTCGTGCCCCGCGTGCGGATCGGTCTTGGCTGCCACTACCACGAAATCCGCCCAGGCTCCGTTGGTTATGAACACCTTTGATCCGTTGAGGACCCAACCGTCCCCCATCCGCCGCGCGCTCGTGTGCAGATTGGCGACGTCACTTCCGGCGTCGGGCTCGGTCACCCCGAGCGCGCCGATTACTTCGCCTCTCACGGCGGGCACCAGCCAGCGTCGGCGTTGTTGCGGCGAGCCGAAGTTGCAGAGGTACAGACAAGCGAGGTCCTTGTGCGCGCCAAGCGAAGCGGCCACGCCACCGGAACCGCAGCGTGCAAGCTCCTCGGTCACGACCGCGTCCGCAACGAAGTCGGGGCCGGAACCGCCCACGGCCTCGGGAAATTTCATGCCGAAGAGGCCAAGCTCGCCGACGCGCGCAAAGACCTCTCGAGGAAATTCCGCGGCCCGCTCCCACTCTTCGGCGCGGGGTCGGAGCTCCTTCGCAACGAACGACCGCACCGAGTTCCGTAACTCGTCGTGATCCTCGGTGAAGAGCCCGCTCCGGATCAAAAGCCCTCCAACTTGCCTATGACTTCCCGCATCACCTCGTCGGTGCCGGCGCCGATCCGGATCAGGCGCGCGTCTCGCCAAGCGCGCTGGATCGGAAGCTCCATGGTGTAGCCGTAACCGCCGAATATCTGCAGAGTCTTGTCGGCGACCTTCCAAGCGGCCTGGGCGGTCAACAGCTTGGCCATGGAGATCTCTCGCACGGGGTATTCGCCTCGATTGACAAGATCGGCTGCGGCGTAGACGAGTTGTTGAGCGGCCGTGATCTCAGTAGCCATGTCCGCAAGAGCGTGCCTCATCGCCTGATGTCGGCCGATCGGCTTGCCGAACGTCTTCCGTTCCTGCGCGTACTGCAGTGCGGTTTCGAACATGCGCCTTGCACCGGCGATGGCTCCCGCAGCTCCGACGAGCCGCTCACCCTGGAGCTCCCACGAGATGTTGTAGAAGCCGTCGCCCTCGTTACCGAGCAAATTCCCCGAAGGCACGAACACATCGGTGAAAAGAATCTCGGCCGTATCCGACGAGTGCATCCCGACCTTGTCGAGCGTTCGCACAACCTCGAAGCCCTCTGAATCCGTGTCCACGATGAACAGAGAGAGCCCCTGGTGTTGCGCGTCCGCGTCGGTCCTGGCAACCAAAGTCATCGCGTTAGCGCGCCGTCCGTTGGTAATAAATGTCTTGCGTCCGTTCACCAGATAGCCGCCATCTACTCGTCGAGCCGTCGTGCGGATGGCCCCGACGTCGCTGCCCGCGTCGGGCTCGGATATGCCAAGGCAGAAGATCTTCTCGCCGGCAAGAGCGGGAACAAGGTACTTCTTCCGCTGCTCCTCGTTCCCGAATTTGTAGATCGGCGGGACGGCCATGTCCGTTTGAACGGCCACCGCCATGGCGACACCTCCGGAATTGCAGCGCGCCATTTCCTCTGCAAGCACGATCTGACACAGGTAGTCGCCGCCACCGCCGCCGTACTCCTCAGGATAGCTCAGCCCCAGAAAGCCGAGCTCGCCCAGGCGCTCGAACACCCAGTTGGGAAAGTCGCCGGTCGCCTCCCACTCCTCGGCGCGAGGAGCGAGTTCCGCTTCGACAAAGGCGCGCACGGAGCCTCTTAGTTCGTCGTGCTCGGAAGCAAAGGGCCAGTCGCTCATGTGGCCTTACCGTAAGCCAGGACGCAGCGCATCCCTATTGGCGCATCGATCGGCGAACATGGTGTGGATGACCCGTTCTCCGAGGAGCTCCCCCGTCGTGGCTCTCGTGCTCGTGCTTTCTGTGAGTGCTTGCGCCGGCGAGACCCCGAGCGATGCCCCCAAGCGAGCCATCGAGTCCCCGAGGGGCGCCGGCGAGGACTCCGCCGACACGGCCCCCGACTTCACCTTCGAGACGTTCGAGGGGGGCATCTTCAGCCTCGCCGAGCAACGGGGGACTCCGGTCGTGCTCAATTTCTGGGAATCCTGGTGACCGGTGTGTCAGGGCGAGCAGCCCGACCTCAACCAGTTGGCTGAGGACTACGAGGGTCGGGTGGTGTTTGCCGGCGTTTCGAACAACGACACGGTCGAGGACGGCAGGGGCTATGTCGAAGAGTTCGGCGTGCCCTACGCGATGGGCCACGCTCCCGAGGTGTGGGCGGCCTACGACGACCCGGTCAGGCCGAGCACGATCGTGATCGACGCCGCCGGCGACATCGCGACCGTCGTGACTGGACCCGTCAGCCTCGAGGGCATGCGACAGATTCTCGATCAGGTCACCTGAGGAAGGACTATCTCGAGGCTTTCCACCGCTCGAAATCGGATAGCAGCTGTGGACCTCCGCGCGGCGGGTCCTTGTGGTCGAGCCAGGAACCGTGCTTCTTGTCGTTTTCGAGCAGGACCCACTCGTAGCCGTAACTTCGAGGCCCGGCCCAGAAGGGCTCGATCCAGGTCTCGTGCTTGAGCTCGGCGATGGCCGCGTAACCGAAGCGTGGTCGCTTCGTCCAGAAATCGGCGACATCGTGGATGGGTGCATCGCGCACTCGCATGCGAATCTCCTTCGGCGAGGAGAATTCGCCCCTCCAGCAAATCTCGACGTGTGCCTTTGCGACGAAGAGTCCACCGTGAAGCTGCACCCAAACGATGTCGTTCTCGAAAGCGCCCGACTTGTGAGCGGGTCCCGGCCTGTCGCGCATCTCGATCGCGTAGCCCAACTCCGGGCGACGTTCGGTACCGGTCAGATGCTCGAGCTTTCGAATCAACACGTGGTCCATAGAGCGGCCCTTTGATAAGCCTCTTGAGCTCTTGGGCCTTTAAGGGTACGTAAAGCGATACCTCCGGGTCCAGGAGTGAAGTGAAGCGGGTCTACCGATCGTCGTCGAATGCTGGGGCGAGATTCAGACCGACCACCGTCGCGCTGATCGAGGACGCGAGGATGAGCAGCCTTCGCAGCCGCGGCAGGCTCCTCCAGTTCGTTATCACGCTCGCCGCATCAGACGCATCGGCCAGCGCGCCGGCCTCGAGCCAGCCGCGCACGTTCCCATCGTTCTCTAAGGCGACCAAGGTGCCCAAGGCGAGGGCCGCGTCCCGGCCCCCAACGCTGCGCATCGCCATCCTCGAAGTCGTCGAGCTCTCCTCCTCGCCGGTCCACCAACGACCCGCCCTCCGGGGAAACAGGAAAAGCCCCACGCCGATCCCCAGGCGCAGAAAAGAGATGATCTGGACGAGCTCCCTTTCGTCGAGATCGGGGACGGAAACCGTCTGTTTGTTTGCTCCACCAACCCACAGGGCCATGCTCGCTTCACCTCTCCTTAGTCGTCGCGAGATTCGGTCGACGGCCTCTTCAGTGCGCTCAGCGCCAGATCGCGGTCGTGCGGCCAGGCCCAGTCGAGTTCCCTCAGCTCGTCGTAAGCCACCCAACGGGCGTCCGCCACATCGTCGCCGGGTGTGACCTCACCGGAAACGAGACGCGCCCGAAACCCCAGCGATAGGACCCAGTCGCCCTCGTCTCCATAGGTGTGCGGAACCCCCTGGACGAAGTCCTCGAACTCGACGTCGATCTCGATGCCGAGCTCCTCGCGCATCTCGCGCCGCAATCCCTCGAGCGGCGGCTCCCCGGGCCTCAGGAATCCCCCGGGGGTGTCGGCCTTGCCCTTTTTGGGAGGCATAGCCCGAATGGCCACGAGCACCCTGTCATCGAAGACGATGGCGGCCGTGACCGTGGGGGCGGAGTTGCGGTACCAGGAGCGGCCACAGTTGGGACAGCTCGAGCCACCCTCCGAGTTGGGCTCCTCGAGCTGCGTGGCGCAGGCAGGGCAGTAGACGAAGGGCTTCATTGAGGCTCGCGCGAGGGCTGGGCCCTGACCCCGCTCTCGGCCTCGTGGTAGCGGGCCAGCACGAAGAGCAGGTCCGACACCCGATTCAGCCAGCGAAGGATCTCGAGATCCGGCAGGAGCCCCTCGGCGTCCATGGTCACTGCGCGGCGTTCCGCCCGCCGAATCGTCGAGCGGGCGAGGTCGAGGCCGGCCGAGCCGGCGGTCCCACCGGGGAGAACGAACTCCTGGGGCAGCGGATGCTCGGTGGTTAGCTCGTCTATCTCGAGCTCGGCCTGCTCGGTCATGGCCGGCGTGACGCGCGAGACGCCTGGCCGAAGCTTGGATTGGTTGGCCTCGGCCGTGGCGAGGTGGGCCCCGGCCACGAACATCTCCCGCTGCAGGCGCACCACGATGTGCTCGACCCGCTCGACGAGCCCCCCGGCCCGGGCGATCCCCAGGGCGGAGACCGTCTCGTCGACCGTTCCGTAGGCGTCGGTACGGATGTCGTCCTTGGGCACGCGCCCCCCGTAGAGCAGGCCGGTGGTGCCGTCATCGCCCTTCTTCGTATAGATCTTCACCGTTTGTTTCCTCCTCCGGGCCAATCCCGAGGTGAAAACTACTTCCTTAGTAAGAACTCCCTTTTCGCCACCGCAGGGCGCTTATATGCTCACCGCTTGGAGACTTCCCATCCCGCGTCGGGAAAATGCCGGGGGACGGCATCAGAGCAACTAAGGAGGACTACTTGCGCACGCGTTTGAAATGGTTAGCCGCGCTATTCATGGTGTTGGCGCTGTTCGTCGCCGCTTGTGCCGAGGAAGAGCCCACCGATACCGGTGGCGCCGAGGAAACGGACAACTCCGACTTCCTCGCCTGTCAGGTGACGGACACCGGTGGCGTCGACGACAGGTCGTTCAACCAGACCGCCTACAAGGGCCTCGAGGACGCCCAGGCCGAGTTCGGGATCGAGATCCAGGTGCTCGAGTCGCAAAACCCCAACGACTTCGAGCCCAACATCCAGTCGCTGATCCAACAGGAGTGCGACATCATCGTGACCGTCGGCTTCCTCCTCGGTGACGCCACCGCGGCGGCCGCCGAAGCCAACCCAGACCAGAGCTTCGCCATCGTCGACTTCGACTTCTTCGACGCCGATGCGGGCGAGGACATCAGCTTCGACAACGTCAAGGAACTCACCTTCGCCACCGACGAGGCCGCCTTCCTCGCCGGTTACGCCGCGGCCGGCACCACCGAGACCGGCAAGCTGGGAACCTACGGAGGCATCAACATTCCGACCGTGACCATCTTCATGGACGGCTTCCAGGCCGGCATGGAGCACTTCAACATGGAGAACGGCGGCAACGTCGAGCTCGAGGGTTGGGACTCGGCGAACCCCGAGGGTGGCCTGTTCACCGGCGACTTCGAGAACCAGGACAACGGTCGTCAGGTCACGGAGAACCTCCTCGGTGAGGATGCCGACATCATCATGCCGGTAGCAGGACCCGTGGGCCTCGGCTCCGCGGCGGCGGTCCAGGACGCGGGCGAGGGCTCGCTGGTGTGGGTCGACACCGACGGTTGCGTCAGCGTCGAAGAGTTCTGCGACCTCTTTTTGACCTCGGTGATGAAGAACATGGACGTCGCGGTCTTCACGGCCATCGAGGAAGCGCTCAACGACGAGTTCGAGGGCGGCCTCTACACCGGCACGCTCGAGAACGGCGGCGTAGGAATCGCGCCGTTCCACGAGTTCGAAGACCGGGTTCCCGACGAGATCAAGACGCAGGTCGAGGAGCTTCAGCAGCAGATCATCGACGGCGAGGTCACTGTCGGCGAGGGCTAGAAGGAGCCCGCGAAAACTGAAGGCTGTGACTTTCTTCCGATGAGGATCGAGCTGAAGGGAATCACGAAACGGTTCCCGGGCGTCATAGCGACCAAAGATGTGGACCTCACCGCCGCCGGTGGTGAGG
>JBOGWW010000133.1:0-6275 GCA_050693655.1 Actinomycetota bacterium
GCGACATCCGCGCCAACGTCAGTACCGGGGCCAAGCCCGAGGATGCCCGCATCTCGGACCGGGAGCTCAAGATCGTCGAAACCATGAGGGATCGGCTCGTGAAGGACGGGATGTTCTTCGTGGGCATCGACATCATCGGCGACAAGGTGGTGGAGATAAACGCCGAAAGCCCAGGAGGGATGCAGAGCGTCGAGTACTTCTCTGGAATCGATTTCGGGCTGACCATCTGCGAGGCCTTGGAGCGCCGCGCCTCCGCCCGACCTAGCTCTGGAGTCGTGGTGGGCCCGACTCCGGGCTGAGTTCGAGCCGGCGCAGCAACTGGGCGTTGAGCGCGACGATGATCGTCGACATGGACATGAGGATCGCTCCCACGGCGGGGGAGAGAGTGATGCCGGCCCATGCCAGAACCCCGGCGGCCAGTGGGAGGGCGAACGCGTTGTATCCGGTGGCCCACAGCAGGTTCTGAACCATCTTGCGGTACGAGGCCTGCGAGAGCTTGATCACGCCTATCACCGAGCGAGGGTCGTCCGACGCAAGGATCACATCGGCCGATTCGATCGCCACGTCGGTGCCCGCTCCAATCGCGATACCCACGTCGGCTCGGGCGAGTGCGGGAGCGTCGTTCACCCCGTCACCGACCATGGCGACTCGTTGACCGCGTCTCTGCAGATCGGCGACGGTAGAGTCCTTGTCTTCGGGAAGTACTTCGGCGAAGAACTCATCGATGTCGAGCTCCTTCGCCACGGCCGCCGCGACCTGGCGCGCATCTCCAGTGATCATGGCGACTTTGACTCCGCGATCGTGGAGCGCCCGCACCGCCTCGTGGGATTCCTTGCGCACCTCGTCTTCGAGTGCGAGCGCGCCGAGGACGCGATCGTCCTCAAACAGGAACAGCACCGCCGCGCCGCGTTGCGTCCACTCGTCGACTCGGCGACCGAGTCGTTCGGGAAGATCGCCGTTGCGCTCCTGTAGCAGCTTGGGTCCGCCGACTGCGAGCGAACGCCCCTCCACGACGGCCCCGACGCCTCGCCCCGTCATCGATCGAAATTCGGCGGCCGTGGGGATAGGACCCCTCTCGCTTGCGGCTTCAACGATCGCCCGCGCGAGGGGGTGCTCGCTGTCGGATTCGACCGCGGCCGCAAGTGAGAGCACGCGGTCATCCCGGCCCTCCTCGGTCGCGGCCACCCCGGTAAGGACGTGGCTGGCGGCCGTCAGTGTTCCAGTCTTGTCGAACAGCACGACGTCGACATCACGCATCCTCTCGAGCGCCAGGCGATCCTTGATCAGGATCCCGCTGCGCGCGGAGAGCGCGGTGGAGATCGATATCACGAGCGGTATCGCGAGCCCCAGAGCGTGAGGACACGCAATCACGAGCACCGTGACGGTTCTCTCGACGGCACTGCGGGGTTCGCTAAAGACGCTCCACGCGAGGAAGGTGATGAATCCGACGCCGGCGGCCACATAGAAGAGCAAGCCGGCAGCTCGATCGGCCAGGGCCTGCGCTCGAGAGCTGGAGCTCTGGGCTTCGTCCACGAGACGCTGGATTCCGGCGAGGGCGGTGTCTTCGCCCACGGCTTCGATCTCGATTCGCAAGGACGAGTCGGTTACCACCGTCCCGGCGGCCACTCGATCGCCGGCTGATTTGGAGACCGGTTGGGACTCTCCCGTCAACATGGACTCATCCAGGTCTGCGTCTCCCTCGACGACCCGTCCGTCGGCCGGGATGCGTCCACCCGGGCGGACCAGCACGACGTCTCCCTCAGCGAGTGCCGAGACGGCCACTTTCTCGACGCCGTGCTCGGTGATGCGCTCGGCCTCGTCCGGCAGCAACTCGGCCAGCGCCGCAAGGGCGCTGCTCGCCTGTCCGATGGCCTTCATCTCCTGCCAGTGACCCAGCAGCATGATCGCGATCAGTGCGGCGAGCTCCCACCAGAAGTCGAGCTCGAATGCTCCGAACTCGGTTGCAATGCTGGCTATGAACGCGACCGTTATCCCCATTCCGACCAGCAGCATCATCCCGGGCTGGCGTGCGCGCGCCTCGTCATAGGCGCCGCGCAGGAAGGGCCAGCCTCCGTAGAGGAAGATGGCGGTGCCAAGCACCGGGGAGACACTCGTACTCCCCGGGAATTCGGGCGCCGTGTAGCCGAGAAGCTCCTGAAACATCGAGCTGAAGAAGATCACCGGGATCGTCAGCGCAAGCGTGACCCAGAACCGATCGCGGAACTGTGCCGGATCGTGGCCCGCGTGAGAGTCGTGCTCCCCGCGCGAATCGTGCCCGTGGTCATGCTCATGGGGAGCGTGGGCATGATTCGGGGAGGTCCCCCGTTGTGCCTTCGTAGCCATCCTTCTCCCTCTCGCGTCGTCGGGTACTTGTCTACTATACCCCCCTAGGGTATAAGGGAATTCGCAGGAGGCAAGTAGAAGGAGCCACCCTATGAGGGGCTACTACCCACAGAAGGACGAGTTGCTGGCCCGGCTGCGCCGGATCGAGGGGCAAACGCGCGGCCTGCAGCGAATGGTCGAGAACGACGAGTACTGCATAGACATCCTCACGCAGATCACTGCGGCCTCCAATGCTCTGAAGAAGGTGGCGGTCGGTCTCCTCGACGATCACATCCGCCACTGCGTAGTTCAGGAGACCGAGCAGGGCAAGGACATGGTCGGCGAAGCGACGGCCGCCATCGACCGCCTGCTGAAGTCCTGATCGATCTGCCCCGTTCGAGGCCGACGACTGACTAGAACGAGGCGGTTGGCCTCTACTGCACTGGTCCGCACTCCAGGGTGCGTCCATCGTGGGACTGACAGCTGCTCGTGGCGTTGCTACGCGCGGTGGTTCGAAAGGGTCGACCGTCGTTGTCGATCGTGATGGATTCCTCTTGTCCGTTGGCCAGATAGAACAACTCCGCCGTCCACCGACAGTCGCAGGACTCGGTGGCGGCCACGATGTAAAAGACCTCGGTCTCCGATTCCGTCACCTGCAGGGGAAAGTTCCACTTCCCCTCGCCGGGGATGAAGCCCTCACCGCCGCTGATCCGGGGCGGTGACTCGTCGAGTGCCACGTTCACCCACCTGACGTCCACCAAGTCGCCACCGGAAGGCGGCACGTAGATGCCCTCCAGCGGTGGCTGCCTATCTACCACGTTGACTCGCAGATCTTGAAGGATGACGGGTCCCGAGGAGGTTCCCCGCACGACGACCTTGACCTGCGTGAAATTCGCGTCCACCCCTCCGAGCGTCTTCGCCCACTCGAAGCGTTCCTCGGGATGGGCCTCGAAGCCGGGGGGAGGCGTGAGCTCGTCGGCTTCACCGGGCACGACGAAAGCGGGGAGGTAGGCGGCTCCTGCACCTTGCGTCCTCAAGCTCACCGGATGATTGAGAAGGGTTACTTCGACCGGCTTGTCATCGATAAAGGTTGCCCTGATATCGCGCCAAACGCCGGGAAAGAAATAGGAAACGGCGCTTCCGGCGATCAATCCCGAAAGTGCCAGTACGCCCGCTTTTAGGCGAGATCGTCGAATCGTTCGAATCAATGACCTCAGAGCTCGAGACGCGAGTCGCATGATGTGGGAGGCCGACTTCATTTCCCAGCCTTTCGGCGTTGGCACCACAGTGATCGGTTGCACAACGCTCGTGAGGAGTTCCGCGCTTCATCTTAGAGATCGGCCATCCGGTGTCCAGAGCGTCGCGCGTTTCGTTTGGCAGGGCAGGGAGGTCACGCGCACGGCCATCCCTTCGTCACACCACTCGGTAGTCGGGTTCGTCTCCGCCCAGCACGGTGACTATGGAGGTCGCCGCCTTCGTTTGAGACTCTGCGATCGCCTCATCCGAGTAGAAGGCCGCATGCGGGGTTACGACAAGGGTTTCCAGAGGTTCCAGCGTTGCAGCATCCGGCGGTTCTTCATCGAAGACATCGAGCCCGGCCCCCGACAGCGTGCCTCGACCCAGTGCGGCCGCAACCGAGCTCGTATCGACGATGGGACCGCGCGAGGTGTTTATCAGAACGGCCCCGTCCTTCATTTTTGCGATGGCTTCGGCGCCGATGAGGCCCTTGGTGCCGGAGGTAAGGGGCGCGTGAATGGTGAGGATGTCGGAGCTCGACAGCAACTCGTCCAGTTCCTTGACTCGCGTTATCCCGGTACCCGCGAGAGCGGAATCGTCTATGTAGGGGTCGAAGACTCGAAGCTCGAGGCCGAAGGTCGTTGCGCGCGCGGCAACGGCTCGTCCGATGTGGCCGAACCCGATCATGCCGAGCTGCCTCCCGCGCAGCCGGCGAACCGGGCGGAGCTCCGCGATCCCCCAGCCACCTTTCCGGACGACATCATTGCCGGTCACGACCTTTCGCCACACCGCGAGCAGCAGGGCAATGGTGTGATCGGCAACCTCCTCGACGCAGTAGTCGGGCACGTTCGTAACGGTGATGCCGGCGGCGCGAGCGGCCTCGAGGTCGATGTTGTCAACGCCGATTCCGTAGCGCGCGATCACCTTGCAGCGCTGCAGGCTGGCGATGGTATCGGCGTCGATCGCCGCGTAGGTCGTCAGGACGGCATCGGCTTCCGCGGCTTCCGCCCGGATGGTTTCGGGCGAAGAGTCGGCCAGGATCTCCAGCTTCCCCCCGGCGCGACCGAGGATCTCGCGCTCGACGTCGACGGTGGGAAAGACCTGATCGGTCAGTACGACTCTCATGGCTCATCCAACTCCTTCTGTCTTGGCCTCGTCCGATGGTTTGAGGAATCGATAGGCGACCACGAGCGCGAAGACCGCGTAGATTCGCCGGAGTTCGTCGCAACGTGGCCGCTTGCAGTCGGGCCATGAAGCGGGCCCCGAGCAGGACGCCCGCGAACGCTCCGGCGATCAATATGGATCCCGGAAGGTAAGCCACGCTTCCGTCGGGCCCGAAGACGATGGCTCCGACGACTGCGACCGCAGGTATGCAGGCGAGGGAGGTGGCGTGGGCCTCGTGTTGAGAAAAGCGCGCCCACGCGGTGAGTCCCACCACCGAGACCGCACCGCCACCGATGCCCAGCAGGCCCGCTGCGAACCCGGAAAGGGCGCCGATCGCCGCTATGGAAGCCACCGACTCCCGTTCCGCCGGTGCCTGCACGCTCAGTCCAGCACGGCAAACACGCGGCACGGAGCAGCCTCTGCTTCATCAAGCTTGAAGAACGGCGCAAACAGAGTGAAGCGCTCCTCGTCGACCGCTCCCAGATTGATCGCCTGCTCGACGAGCGGGAGGTTGGCACCCAGAAGGCGATGGTGCACGACGAAGTCCTCTGAGTTGAAATCCTCGAGCGCAGCCGAGTACTCCTCGAAGAAGTCGAAGACGACTGCCTTGGGGGAGCGTTGAAGGATCCAATCGGCTGCGTCGACGGTCAGGTAAGGAGACTCGGTGTAAAACGCGGGGAAGTCACCCCAACGCTTGTCGGTCCAGTCGGTCCTGATGACGATGATGTCGTTCTCTCGCACGCCGGCACCGACACGCTCGAGGCGGTCCTCGTCCACAGGTTCGCGCGGGCCCACGCCGGAGCAATCCAGGATCACCGCGTCTCCGATCACCTTGTCGAGCGGCGTCGCCGCAATTGGATCGCCGTCTTCGAACACATGCCAGGTCGAATCGACGTGACTGCCGGTGTGCAGCAGAGCGTGCATGGTGCTCGCTTGCCAGAAACCCGGCCCCCTCCGATGGTGCTCGATACGAACCGGCGCGCCCTTGGCCGCGGGTGGTGCCCTTGTCCCGGTATCCACTCCCACACTGAGGTCGACGACTCGACTCATTCGGGCTCCTGTCTGTAGCCGGGGCCGGGAAGGAAGTCGCCCCAACCGGCGTCGATCATCGGCTTTCCTTGGGCCGCGACCAGCTTGCCGCGCACATAGCTGCGAACCGGTCGACCGACTGCCCGCCGTCCGGCGAAGGGCGTCCAGCCGACCTTGGCGACCACATCCGCGTCGGCGATGACCCGCTCCGACGAGAGATCGACGAGCACGAAGTCGGCGTCGGCCCCCGCATCGAGGTTGCCCTTGGCCGGCCAGAGGCCGTAGGCGCGAGCGGGGGCCTCGGAGCGGGCCGAGACCAGGCGTTCGAGAGTGAGCTTGCCCTCGGCCACACCTGTGAGCATCATCTCGAGGCTGGTCTCGACGCCGGGGACCCCGAAGGGGGCCTCCCAGATGTCGTCTTTCCCCTCGTCCTTTTGGGCGCGCGTCGAGGGGGCATGGTCGGCACAGATCATGTCGACGCGGCCCTCTTCGAGCTCCATCCACATCTGGGCGCGGTCGGCGGC
>JBOGWW010000134.1:0-6098 GCA_050693655.1 Actinomycetota bacterium
GAGTACGGCGAGGTACCCCACGAGTTGTTCATCCCGGGTGACGACGACGGCGAAGCGGTTCACCCCAACGACGCCGATCAGGGGGCCATCGGCGATTGCTGGATCATGGCCGCAATGACTTCGGTGGCGCAGGAGAACCCGCAGATCGTCGAAGACATGATTCAAAGGAACGGGCACCGCCGACGTGCCTCTCAACGAGGATGGCGAGCCGATCTTCGCCGAGTTCCCTTACGCCGGAATCGACAAGGACGGCGGTAACTACGAGTTGTGGCCCGCGATCGTCGAGAAGGCCTACGCCCGCTACAGCGGCGACTATCGCGAGATCGAGGGTGGACGCGCCGAGGACGCCCTGGAGGCGATGACCGTGTCGAGAGTCAGAGCCACGACATGGACGATCTGTCGCTCGAAGAGCTCGCCGGCATCCACGACGCGGGCGGAGCCATCACGATGTCGAGCCTCGACGACTCCGACGAGACCGACTACTACTCCGATGGGGTCCTGGTGACGGGTCACGCCTACTATGTGAGCGGCATCGACGAGGAGGCCGCGACCATCACGATTCGTAATCCCTGGGGCTACCACATCGATCCACTGACACTGACTCTCGATGAATACAGGGAGAACTTCGATCGCATCGGTACGAACTCGCTCGGAGGGGATTGAGGTGATCCGAGCAGGCAAACGAGGCCTGGTGGCGTTGTGCTTGGCCGCGCTGGTTGTCCCGTTGGCTGCGTGCGGTTCGGATGCGAACGAGGAACCCGGCAACGAGCCGTCCGACGCGGACGCGGTGCTCATCACGCAGGGCACCAATCCCACGGTCGAGGGGCTTTCGATCGGTCTGTCCTCGGTGAGCGGTGACGAGGCGCGGTTGTTGATCGCTCAACCCGAACAGCAGGCCGAGCCCTTCTCGGCGACCGCGGGAGAGGTCATCGAGGTCGGCGACTACACCGTCGAGATCTTCTCCGTCGAGCCCAACGACGAGGGCGGAGCCGTGCGCCTGAAGGTGACGCCCCCGTAGGCGTCCGTGTCCGTCTAGAGAACTCCCGCCGTTAGCATGGCGCGGTGAAGAAAGTCATCCTCGCCGCCCCGCGCGGCTACTGCGCCGGCGTCGACCGGGCGGTCCAGATCGTCGAGCGAGCGCTCGAGACCTGTGGGGCCCCCGTCTACGTGCGAAAGGAAATCGTTCACAACCGTTACGTCGTGGGTGAGCTCGAGCAGCGCGGTGCGATCTTCGTGGACTCAGAGGAGCAGATTCCCGAGGGGGCCGTGTGCGTCTTTTCCGCTCATGGGGTCTCTCCCCAGGTGCGTGCCAGTGCTGCCGAGCGCAACCTCCAGGTCATCGACGCCACCTGCCCACTCGTTACCAAGGTGCACCTCGAGGCCAAGAAGTTCGCGCGCGGTGGACGCAAGATCGTGCTCGTTGGTCACGTGGGCCACGAGGAGATCGAGGGCACCGCCGGCGAGGTGCCCGACTCCACCTACGTCATCGAGGACGTCGACCAGATCGGGAACCTTCCCCTCGACGAGAACGAACCCGTGTCCTATCTCACGCAGACGACGTTATCGGTCGACGACACGCGCGAGGTCGTGGAGTCGCTCCGCGGAAGGTTTTCCGACATCACCGGCCCC
Source organism: Actinomycetota bacterium (assembly GCA_050693655.1). Taxonomy (GTDB): domain Bacteria; phylum Actinomycetota; class CADDZG01; order CADDZG01; family WHSQ01; genus WHSV01. Next base: position 1,630 of record JBOGWW010000134.1, read on the forward strand.
CACAGCAACGACATCTGTTACGCGACTCAGAATCGCCAGGTGGCGGTCAAGGCCCTGGCGCCGGAGGCCGATCTCGTGCTGATCGTCGGAGCGGTGAACTCGTCGAACTCCAACCGCATGGTCGAGGTCGCGATCAAGGGGGGAACCCCGGCCCACCTCGTCCCGGACGAGAGCTATCTCGAAAGGGAGTGGCTCGACGGGGTCGAGACGGTCGGGGTGAGCTCCGGCGCGAGCGCGCCCGAGGTCCTCGTCGAGGGCCTGCTCACCAAGCTGGCCTCCCACGGCTACGACACGGTCGAGACCAAGGAGGTGACCTCGGAGGACGTGACCTTCTCGCTGCCCCCGTGGTTGCGGGAGCAGGTGGAGGCAACGCCCACGCCCGACTGAGTCGGGTTTTCCGGCTCAGTACTGGATCGACTGCTCGATCTCACCTGCTACGTCGAAGTCGCGTCCCGTGAGTCCGCCCTCGGCGTGGGTCGTCAGCACCAGCTTGACCCGGTTCCAGCGAATGTCGATGTCGGGATGGTGGTCGTAGCGATCGGCGAGCTTCGCCACCTCGTTGACGAACTTGATCGCGGCCGTGAAATCCTCGAACTCGAAGTTCTTCTGGATGGCGTCGCCCTCGCGCTCCCAGTCCCCGAGCTCATCGGTTCGTTGTTCGATTTCCTCTTCCTCAAGCAGGTCGGCCACGTCTCTCCCATTCAGTGTGGCTTGCCGTTTCCATTTCCTTTTCCCTCACACTGCGACGCCCCTTCGGGACGTCTCCGCTCACGCCGGCGTCGAAGCGCCGCCGTCGGGTAATGCTCGCGATCGTCGAGACGATCGCTTCCTCAAGCAGGTCGGCCACGTCTCTCCCATCGAAGCGCTTCCGTCGTGCCGTGTGGTTCCACGTTGCTCCTGCGGCGGAACATACCGCACGAGCGACAATGCGCTGCCATCCCGTCTGCAGCGGCCCCGGCGCCCGCTATGCTCGCCGCTCAAATCTGACCTTCACCCCGGTGAGCGCGAGCGGAGGACGGGCAATGGACTACGGGATCGGGATCGCAGGACCGATGGGCACGATCGGCCCGCTGGCGAAGATGGTGGAGGACGCCGGCTTCGAGTCCTGTTGGGCGGCCGAGACGACCAACACCTCCTTCGTCGCCGCCTCGGTCGCAATTCAGGCGACCACCAGGATCAACGTCGGCACCGCCATCGCGCTGGCCTTCCCTCGCTCGCCGACGATCACGGCCATGACGGCGTGGGACCTCGACGAGTTGAGCGGCGGACGCTTCATTCTCGGCATGGGGAGCCAGGTGAAGGGCATCAACGAGCGCCGCTTCTCGGTCCCCTTCGAGCACCCGGCCCCCAAGCTGCGCGAGTACGCCGAGGTGGTGAGGACGGTGTGGCGCAGCAACCGGGGCGAGAAGGGCCTGACCCACGAGGGGCGCTTCTACACCGTCACGATGCCCACCTTCGGAAATCCTGCGCCTCAGCCCGACCGCCGTCTGGTGCCGGTCTACTTCGCCGCGGTGGGCAAGGTGATGGCGAGGATCTGCGGCGAGGTCGCCGACGGTCTGCTCGCCCATCCGCTCGCCTCGCCGAAATACCTGAAGGAGGTCGTCGCCCCGGCCATCGCCGAGGGGGCCGAGAAGACCGGGCGCAAGCCGAGCGAGTGCAACCTCACCGCCAGTCCGATGATCTCGATCTCGGACGACGTCGACCTGGCGCGCCGCGAGGTCAAGCTCCAGATCGCCTTCTACGCCACCACGCGCACCTACAGAGCGATCCTCGCCCTCCACGGCTGCGAGGACCTGATCCCCTCGTTGCGGGACGCCTTCGAGGCCAAGGACAGGGACCGGATGACCGAGCTGATCCCCGACGAGCTGTGCGACGCCATCGCCTGCGCCGGGAGGGCCGCGGAGGTCAAGGACGAGGTCCGCTCGCGCTGGGAGGGCATCTCGGATCGCATCTCGGTGGGAGGGCCGTGGTACGGCCCGCGCCCGGAGCGCCTGTTCGAGAACTACCAGGCCCTGGTCGAGACCTTCGGCTCCGCCAATTGACCGCTTTTCCACCGACCATCGTCACCTGAGACCCCCTATGGGGGCCCGGAATGACAATGGTCGCTTCGCGGAGGACGGGAGAGCGCTCGGCCTCAGAGCTCGCCCAGTAGCTCGAAGCCGTCCGCCTTCCACGCATCCCCCTCGGACACCAGCGTCAGGCGGAGCGTGAAGGCCAGGGTGCGGTCGGTGCCCTCGGTGGTGGTCGTCTGAGCGACCCGTGCGACTGCGACGGCCTCCTCGAACGCCGAGAAGGTCACGTCGGGCCCCTCGAGGATCTCCCCCGTCGCCCGGGCCCCGGTCTCCTCGAAGGCGGGACCGAGGCCGGGCAGCAGCTCCTCATAGTCCTCCCTGAAGTTGCCCGTCGAGAGTTCGAGCACGCGCTCGCCGCCCTCCTCGACACTCCCGGCATCGAGGTTTATCAGCAGCCTTATGACCTCCTCGGCCGTGGCTCGCACCTCGGGGGCCTCCGAGGCCAGCGCCCGATCGACCTCCTCGGGATCCGTCGAGCGCGACGTCAGCCACAGCCCACAGAACAGGCCGGCGGCGACGATCGCGCCGATTAGACCGAGGATCAGGACCCTGCTGCGCGGATCGGCCTCGTCCTCGGCGGCACGCGCGTTCACCGCGCGCCCGTCTCGCCGACGAGCGAACGCGTCGCTCCGATCACGACTTTTGGGTTTCCTCTTGTGGAGCGCCCGCCGCGCGCTCCATCTCCTCGACCTCGGCGGCGGTCATACCGGAACTCGATCTCGTCCCGTCGTCCGACTTCGTCTGGTCCTTCTCTTCGGACATGCCGATCGGTCCCTCGGTATCCCCGGCGAGGAACTGGCGGACGACGGGAATCTCGGACTCGAACATCTCGTGCGCCGGACCGAAGCGAACGAGGTTGCGCCGGTAGAGCATGCCGATGTAATCGGACACACGCTTGGCCGTGGAGATGTCGTGCGTCACGACCATGAACGTCGCCTCGAGCTGGCGGTTGAGGTCGATGATGAGCTCGTTCAAAAACGCCGTGCGCACCGGGTCGAGGCCTGAATCGGGCTCGTCGAAGAGCACGATCTCGGGATCGAGAACCAGGCCCCGCGCCAGCCCGGCGCGCTTCTTCATGCCTCCGGAGATCTCGCCGGGAAGCTTCTTCTCGGCGCCGATCAGACCGACCATCGTTAGCTTCTCTTCGACGATGTCCTTGATCTCGCTCTCGCGCTTCTTCGTGTGCTCGCGGAGGGGAAAGGCGACGTTGTCGTAGACGTTCATGGATCCGAACAGGGCGCCGTCCTGGAAGAGCACGCCGAACTTGCGGCGGACCTTATAGAGCTCTTTCTCGGACAGTGCCGGCACGTTCTTGTCGTCGATCCAGATCTCGCCTCGATCGGGCTTCAGCAGTCCGACGAGATGCTTGAGGAAGACCGACTTGCCGGTGCCCGAGGGGCCGAGGAGCACCGTGACCTTGCCCTTCGGCACGTCGAAGGTGATGTCCTCGAGCACGGTCTGGGGGCCGAACGACTTCGTGAGTTCCCTGATGCTTATCTCGACGTCCGGCTCAGATGACATTCATCCCCCAGGTCCCCCTGCGTCAGATCAGAAGGTTCTATTTTGCCCTTACACGAGGGCGCGGGCGGCCACTTCGGCACCGAAGCTGCTCCCGGCATGGTACTTGCGAACCAAGTCCCGTGCCCAGTGGCCGGCCCTCGAGCGCCGCTTCGCGGGGTAGGAACCGACTCTTGGGAGCGTCGCGCCTCAGTAGACTGCGCGGCCTATGGACTTCAGAGACACGCCCGAAGAGGCCGCCTTCCGCAGCCAGTTGAGGACCTGGATCGCGGACCACCTCCCCGGGGGTTGGCGCGAGCGGAAGCCGAGTGGGGGACGGATGGACGAGTCCGTCGCGCGCGAGTGGTCCCGCCGGCTCTACGACGCCGGCTACGCGGGTTTGACGTGGCCCAAACAGTACGGGGGCCGGGGCGCGCCCTACACCCACCAAGCCATCTTCCTCGAGGAGAGTGCGCGGGCCGAGACGCCGGAGCACATCGGCGTGATCGGCCTCGGCATGGCGGGGCCGACGATCATCGCCCACGGGACCGAGGAGCAGAAGTCCAGATACCTCGCGCCGATTCTGTCCGGCGAGGAGGTCTGGTGCCAGGGTTTCTCCGAGCCGGCCTCGGGCAGTGACCTGGCCTCACTGAGAACGAGGGCCGAGGATGCCGGCGAGCACTACGTCGTCAACGGGCAAAAGGTCTGGTCGAGTTTTGCCCACATCGCCGACCACTGCATCCTCGTGGTCCGCACGGATCGAGACGCAGCCAAGCACAAGGGGCTCACCTACCTGCTCGTCGACATGCACTCTGAGGGAATCGAGGTGCGGCCCCTCGTACAGCTAACCGGAGACCCGGAATTCAACGAGATCTTCTTCAACGACGTCAGGATCCCCAA
>JBOGWW010000135.1:0-11603 GCA_050693655.1 Actinomycetota bacterium
GCGCATGGTGGCCGAGGAGAGCCACCACTAGCGTCCTCGAGGGTTGCCGGAATCGTATACGATTCGGTTTCGCCAGGGGATTCTTCAGCGCAACGGGGGTTGTCGTCTGAACATCTTCGAGCTTCGCACCTGCCTCGGCTGCTTCGGCACCGGCGTCACCGTCGTCACCGTCCGGGGACCCTCGGAAGCGCGCGGTCTGACCGTCAACGCCTTCACCTCGGTTTCCCTCGATCCTCCACTCGTGCTGGTGTCCATCAACAAGAAGGCGAGGAGTCACGACCTGCTGCGCGACAACCCCTTCGCCATCAACGTGCTCGCCTCCGATCAGGAGCATCTCGCACGCAACTTCGCGGGCAAGCACGACCCCGACCTCGAGATCCCCTGGCGCGAGGGGAAGATCGCTCCCTACCTCGGCGGAAGTGTGGCGCATTTCCAGTGCGAGCCGCACGAGGCTTATGACGGGGGCGACCACACGCTGTTCATCGGCCGGGTGGTTCATTTCCGTTACAACGATGGCGACGCGCTCGGCTACTTCCGCAGCCGGTTCACCCGTCTGACCGAGCCGATGGTCGTTGCCTCCCCCGGTACTCTCGATCCGTTCGAGCTTCCCTACGATGCCTATGAATAAGGCCGAACGTACCTACGCCGGCTTGCGCCGGCGCATCCTCGACGGAACCTACGAGCCGGGGCACAGGCTGGTCCTCGACGCGCTGGCGCGTGAGATGGGTGTGAGCCCCGTTCCCGTGCGGGAGGCCCTCCGGCGGCTCGAAGCCGAGGGTTGGGTTGTGTACACGCGCAACGTCGGCGCGCAGGTCGCTCCCATCGACGACGAGCGTTGGGAGCAAGAGATGCGCGTGCTCGCGATCCTCGAGGGCAATGCAACCGCTCTTGCGGCCGCGCACATGGGACCCGGGGACCTTCGCTCCCTGAGGGACATCAACGCCCGGCTCGCGACCGCCGTCGACCGGCTGGACATGACCGAGGCGTCGAGACTCAACCGCGCGTGGCACCGGGTGATCTACACGCGCTGCCCCAACGCCTATCTCGTGCAGGTCATCGACGAGACACAGGAGCGGATGGACGCAATCCGGCGAACCGTGTTCGCGCGCCACCCCCAAAGAGGGCACGAATCCGTCGCCGAACACGCCGCCATCCTGGAGTTGCTCGAGCGCTCGGCCCCCTTCGAGGAGGTCGAACGAGCCGCACGCGCGCACAAGGTCCGCACCATCGATGCCTTCCGTGACGATGATTCCCTCAGACGCGAGGAGACAGTTCTATGAGCCGACGAGACCCGTCCGAGATCCGAGGATCGATCGTTCCGATCGTGACTCCCTTCACCGACTCGCTGGAACTCGACGAAAAGACGATCGTCGACCTCATCGAGTGGCAGATCGAGTCCGGCAGCCACGGCGTCTCCGTCACGGGTACGACGGGTGAGCCCAGTTCGCTGTCCCTCCAAGAACGTGAGCACGTGGTGGAAACCGCGTCGAAGACCATCGGCGGGCGCGTACCGTTCGTGCCCGGCACCGGAACGAACAACCTCCAAGAGACCCTGACGCTCACCCGGCAGGCCCAGGCCGTGGGAGCCGACGCGGCGCTCGTCATCGTTCCCTACTACAACAAACCCTCGCAGGAGGGTCTCTTCCGCTACTTCTCTGAGTTGGCAAGCAGCGTGGAGATACCGATCGTCATCTACAACATCCCCGGTCGCACCGCCGTCAATATGGCTCCCGCGACCATGGCCAGACTGCGCCGCGCGCACCCAACCATCGTGGGAGCCAAGGAATCCAACAAGGACTTCGAGCACGTCTCCCGTGTCATCCACCAGTGTGGGCGTGACTTCAACGTTTACTCGGGCATCGAGCTGCTCTGCTACCCGATGCTGGCGATCGGGGGAGCCGGGCACATCAGCGCGACCGCAAACATCTTTCCGCGCGAGGTCGCGGACGTCTACAACCACGTGGCGGCGGGTCGTTGGGACGAGGCGCTCGAGCTCCACTATTACTTGCTGCCGGTCAACGACATGATCTTCTTCGAGACCAACCCCGGCCCCCTCAAGTTCGCGCTGGGCGAGTTGGGCCGGCTCAACCCGCGCCTCCGCCCGCCGCTGTGCGAGCCGTCCGAGGTAAACCGGCAGCGCATCCGAGACGTACTGGCGGGCTACGGCCTTACAAAGGAGGACGGTTAATGGCGAAGCGGGCGCGCTTCATCGCCGAGGGGCGCTATCACGAGGGCGAGCTGATCTCGGAGGGCGTGCTGCGTGCAGAGACGGGCCTGGCGTACGCGGCCGATGACGTCATCTTCCTTCTGCCGATCGTGCCCCGGAAGGTGATCGGGCTGGCACTCAACTACGCCGACCACGCCGAAGAGCTGGGCCTCGAGAAGCCCCAGGAACCGGTGCTGTTCCTCAAGCCGTCGAACTCCTGGGTCGCTCACCGGGCCGAAGTCGTCCGGCCGCGGGGCGTCGAGTACCTGCACTACGAGAACGAGCTGGCGGTCGTCATGGGACGACGAGCTCGCAACGTCCGAGCCGAGGACGCGACCGCTTACATCTCCGGCTACACCATCGCCAACGACGTGACGGTGAGGGATTTCGTCGGCAATCTCTACCGCCCGCCCATCAAGGCCAAGGGTTGGGACAGCTTTGGGCCGATGGGCCCCTATCTCGTCGAGGGTGAGATCGACGATCCCAACTCACTCGAGCTGCGCACCTACGTCAACGACGAGCTGCGCCAGCAGGGGAACACGAAGGATCTCATTTGGAAGATCCCCGAGATCATCGAGTTCATCACCCGCTTCATGACACTCGAGCCCAACGATCTGATCCTGACGGGCACTCCCAAGGGTCTCAGCCACGTTCACGCGGGAGACGTGATGCGGCTGGAGATCGACGGGCTCGGGTCACTCGTGAATCCGGTGGTCGAGGAGCCCGGTGAGGATCGTATTGACGATCCTCCAGAACAAACGAGGAGCCGCTGATGTCGGACCCGATCAAGCAACCCCTTCACTACATCGACGGCGAGTTTCGCTCCGGCGTCGAGGGCCACACCTTCGAGACGCTCAATCCGGCGACGAACCAGGCGATCACGCAGGTCGCCGAGGGGCGTAAGGAGGACATCGACGTTGCGGTGAGGGCCGCCCGGAGGGCCTTCGACGAGGGGCCCTGGCCGCGTATGAGCGCCAAGGAACGAGCCGGTTACCTCATCCGGATCGCCGAGATCATGGAGTCGAACGATGGCATCGCAGGACTCGAGGTCATGGATACGGGCCTTCCGATCTCCCAGGCGAAGGGGCAGGCCGCGCGCGCGGCTCTGAACTTCCGTTTCTTCGCCCGCGTGATCCAAGATCTCGGGGGCGAGGCGCACCGGTTCGACGCGGAGTTCCTCAACTACACGGTGCATAAGCCGGTCGGAGTCGCCGGGCTCATCACTCCCTGGAACACGCCCCTGATGCTCGAGTCCTGGAAGATCGCTCCCTGCCTGGCATCGGGCTGCACCGCAGTGCTCAAGCCGGCCGAGTGGTCCCCCATCACGGCCAGCAAGCTCGCCGAGCTCATCGCGGAAGCGGATCTGCCGCCGGGGGTCTTCAACGTCGTGCACGGATTCGGCGAAACCGCGGGTGCTCCGTTGGTGACGCATCCGGGAGTCGATCTCATCTCGTTCACCGGCGAGACCACGACGGGAAAGACCATCATTCGCAACGGAGCCGATACGCTCAAGCACTTCTCGATGGAGCTCGGCGGTAAGTCGCCGGTCGTCGTATTCGCCGATGCGGACCTCGGACGCGCCGCGGACGCCGCCGTCTTCGGCGTGTATTCACTGAACGGCGAGCGTTGTACCGCGGGCTCCCGGCTGCTCGTGGAGGATGCCGTCTACGACGACTTCATCGCCACGGTCGGCGAACGGGCGGCCAACCTCCGCGTGGGTGATCCGACCGAGGCGGCAACGGAGCTCGGTCCGCTCATCCACCCCGAGCACCACGAGCGCGTGACCGGTTTCGTTGAATCCGGCAAGTCCGAGGCTCGCCTCGTCACCGGTGGTGAACGCCCCGCCGCCCTGCCCGAGGGCAATTTCCTCGAGGCGACTTTGTTCGCCGACGTCGACCGCTCGGCGCGGGTCTTCCAGGAGGAGATCTTCGGCCCCGTCCTGGTCGCCACCAAGTTCTCCTCGACCGAGGAGGCGATCGAGCTCGCGAACGACGTACGCTACGGGCTCGCCGGCTACGTGTGGAGCGGCGACCTGACGAAGGCCCACAAGGTCGCCCAGTCGATCGAAACGGGGATGGTCTGGATCAACAGCCAGAACGTGCGCGACCTGCGGATGCCCTTCGGAGGAGTGAAGGAGTCCGGCATCGGCCGCGAGGGTGGCCTGCACAGTTTCGAGTTCTACTGCGAGCTCGAGACCATTCACGTTGCACTCGGCAAACATCACATTCCGCGCTTCGGAACCAACCACTAGGGGGTAATGACGCATGCCAGCACGTACGGGACAGAGCTACATCGATGCGCTCAACAACTCGAGTCGTGATGTCCAGATACACGGCGAGAGGGTCGAGAAGGGAATTGCCGACCATCCGGCCTTTCGCAACGTCGTCAGGACCTACGGACGGCTCTTCGACATGCAGCACGAGGCCGGCCTGCGCGACATCATGACGTACGAATCGCCCACCAGCGGCGAGCGCGTGGGCACCTCCTTCTTGCAGCCCGAGACGCATGAGGACATCGCGCGACGCAGAGACATGATGAAGACGTGGTCCGACTACAGCCTCGGTCAACTCGGGCGCACGGGGGATTACCTCAACAGCGCGGTCATGGCGATGGCATCGGCCGCGGACTGGTTCGGCCAGGTCGATCCGCAGTTTGCCGAAAACATTCGCAACTACTACACCCATCTTCGCGAGAACGACCTGTTGATGACCCACACCCTCATCAACCCGCAGAGCAACCGCAGCAAGCCGCCCAGCGAACAGAGCGATCCCTTTCTCGCGGCCGGAATCGTCGACGAGAACGACGAGGGCATCGTCGTTCGCGGCGCCCGCATGCTGGCGACCATCGGCCCGATCGCGGACGAGATCATGGTCTTCCCCTCGACGGTCTTGCAGAACCGCCCGGAGGACGAGCCCTACAGCTACGCCTTCGCCATCCCCTGCGACGCGCCCGGCCTTCGCTTCCTCTGCCGGGAGAGCTTCGATTACGGGCGCAGTCACTACGACCATCCCCTCGGAAGCCGCTTCGACGAGATCGACGCGGTCGCAATCTTCGACGACGTGCTGGTTCCCTACGAGCGCTGTTTCATGATCCGGCATCCCGAGTTGCTCACCAGGGGGCGGCTGTACAACGAGACCGGCGCTCTGGTCCACATGACCCATCAGGTCGTGGTCAAGGACCTGGCAAAGACCGAGTTCGTCCTCGGTCTCATCTCGACGATCGCCGACGCGATCAAGATCGAACAGTTCCAGCACATCCAGGAGAAGATCGGCGAGGTCATCATCGCCCTGGAGACGCTCAAGTCGTTCCTTCGGAGCGCGGAGGTCGACGCCGAGATGAACAACTGGGACGTCATGACGCCGAAGTGGGCGCCCTTGAATGCGGCTCGCAACTGGTTCCCGAAGCAGTACCCGCAGTTCATCGAAACCATCTGGAAGATGTCGGCGTCGGGTTTGTTCGGACTTCCCACCGAGGCCGACGCCGGCGGTGAAGCACACGAAGACGTCGACAAGTACCTCGCCTGCGCATCCATGGACGGAATCGAGCGAGTCAAACTCTTCCGCCTCGCGTGGGACGCGAGCGTGTCGAGCTTCGCCGGGCGTCAGGAGGTCTACGAGCACTACTTCTTCGGTGACCCGGTGCGCATGGCCGGCCTCCTGGTGGCGAGCTACGACCGCTCCGAGTACATGAATCGAATCAAAGAGTTCCTGCAGCGCGACGACTGATGATCGACTTCCGCTACACCACGCCCAGCTTCGACATACTCAGGGCGGCGCACGCCGAGTACGTCGTCACCGATCTGCACCGCGCCCATGACTTCTACGTCGGCGCCCTTGGTTTCGTCATGACTCTCGAGACCCCCGATGCGCTGTTCCTCCGCGGCTACGAAGAACAGCTTCATCATTCCCTGATCCTGCGCAGGGGGGACTCTCCGCATATCGGCCACCTCTCATTCCGAGTGGCCTCGGACTCGGACCTGGACCTGCTATTCGACCACTTCGACGAACAGGGCCTGGCGCCCTGGTGGGTGAAGGAAGAGGAACCGGGCCAGGGACGCGCGCTCAGGGTTCAGGACCCGGTGGGGTTTCCGGTCGAGTTCTTCTGCGAGATGGCTCCCGTTGAATCGCTGCTGCGCCGCTACGACCTCCACAGGGGAGCCGAGGTAATGCGACTCGACCACTTCAACCTGCTGGTTCCCGACTGCGCCGTCGGCTTCGAGTACTACAAGAGCCTCGGCTTTCGCTGCTCCGAGTACACCACTACCGACGATGAGGACGAGCAGCTTTGGGCCGCGTGGATGTTCCGCAAGCCGGACGTCCACGATGTCGCGCTGATGAACGGAAGCGGACCCCGCCTGCATCACACGGGCTGGTGGGTTTGCGACCCCATGAGCGTGCTGCGCACCTGCGACCGCATGGCCGCTCTGGGACTTGCCCCTGCGATCGAGCGCGGGCCCGGACGCCACGGCTTGTCCAACGCGTTCTTTCTCTATCTCCGCGATCCGGACGGCCATCGCATCGAGCTGTACACGAGCGACTATTACACCGGCGATCCCGGCCTGGAGCCTCTTCGCTGGAGCGTCAACGACCCGATGAGGCAGACCTTCTGGGGCCATGCCGCCCCCGCGAGCTGGTTCGAGGAGTCCTCGGTGGTGGCCGACTACAACGGAGGGACCAGGGGCGTGCAGGCAGCGCGGCTGCATCATCGCCCGGAGACCGTCATCTAGCGCAAGCGTTCGGGGGGACCAGCACTGGAGTTGGGTCAGCAACTCTCGCAACTCATAGCCACCGGCATCACGACCGGCGCCATCTACGCGCTCCTCGGACTCGGTCTGACGTTGACCTACAGCACCACCCGCGTGGTCAACGTCGCCATCGGAGAGTTCGCCATGATCGGGGCCCTCAGTGCCGTGTCCATGTATCGAGCCGGCCTTCCGCTGATCGTCGCTCTGGCGGGGGCGGTGGTGCTCGGTGCTGCCGTATCGGGTGTGATGTACCTCCTCACGATTCGGCCCGGGCAGCGGAGGGGCGCGAGCCTGCTGTCCCTGTTGATCGTAACGATCGCGATGCACCTGACGCTGAAGGGAATCGGCCTCATCGTCTGGGGCACGCGTTCGTACAACCTGCCCGCTTTCACGCAAGGTGATCCCCTACGCGTCTTCAACGCGGTGGTCACGCGCCAGAGCCTGTGGATCCTCGGAGTGACCGCGCTCATCGTCGCGGCGCTGTACTACTTCTTCAGCCGCACCTTGCTTGGAAAGGCGCTGCGCGCTTGTGCCGTCAACGTCGTGGGCAGCAGGCTGATGGGCATTCCGGTGTACCGCATGGGTCTACTCGCCTTCGCCCTCAGCGGAGCACTCGCGGCCGCGGGTGGCGTGCTCATCACGCCCGACACCCTGGCCACCTACGACATGGGCCTGCTGCTGGGGCTCAAGGGATTCGTCGGTGCCGTCATCGGAAGGCTGAGCAGCTATCCCCTGACGGTTGCGGGATGCCTTCTCCTCGGGCTGCTGGAATCTCTCTCCGCGGGCCTCCTCCCATCCGGTTACCGCGACGCGGTCGCCTTCGGGGTGCTCATCGTCATCCTGATCTACCGCGCCCTGCCCGCGCTGCGTCACGGCGTACTCGCGGCCGAGGAAGCGCATGAGTAGATACCTGCGGTACGCGCTGGTTGTGGCTCTGGTGGCCGCGTGGGCGGTGGTTCCCTACATCCTGCCGGGACGGCTCTCCATCTTCGTGACCATCCTCATCTACGCGCCGATCGTCATCGGTCTCTCGATGCTCGCGGGGTACGGGGGCCAGGCCTCGCTCGGTCAGGCCGCGCTCTTCGGAACCGGCGCCTACGTCAACGGCGTGCTGATCTCCCAGTACGGGGTCAACCCCTGGCTCGCCGCCGTGATCGCGATCGCGGCTGCCGGACTGCTCGCCTACCTCGTCGGGGGTCCGGTGTTGCTGCTGCGCGGCCACTATCTCGTGATCGCAACACTCGGCTTCAACATCATCATCGAGGTCTTCGCGCGCCAGCTGCGCGGTCTGACGGGAGGAAACAGCGGGCTGTCGGGCATAACCTCCCTCGAGCTCGGCGCCTACGAGGGGGATGTCTTCTACTACTACGCCGCGGGCCTTCTGACGATCGTCGCCATGGTCCTGTCGCGCAACCTGGTACGGAGCCGGTTCGGAAGAGCCCTCCAGGCGATCGAGACCAGCGAGACCGCCGCGGCGACCCTTTCGATCCGAAGCGCTCATTACAAGAACCTGGTGTTCGTGTGGAGCGCCATTCTGGCGGGGGCTGCGGGAGTGCTCTACTCGGGCTGGGTCTCGTTCATAAGCCCATCGACCTTCGGCCTCGGTTTCTCGGTGGTGCTGCTGACGATGGCGGTCGTTGGCGGCATTGCTTCGATTCCCGGCGCGCTCGTCGGCACCGCCCTGCTCGAGCTTCTGCGCGAGGAGCTCAAGAACGCTCCGCGCTGGTTGGGAGGTGGCTCACCGGAATCCGAGATCGTCGTCTTCGGCATCCTCCTCGTCACCATCGTCATGCTTGCGCCCGAGGGCCTGTGGCCGTTCCTGGCTCGTTTGGTGCCCGCGACGCCGGCCGCAAGACGCCACGTCGACGCGGCCAACGGTGAGGTTCTCCCGGATCACGGCGACCAAGCGACCGTCTTGGAGGCGCGCGGCCTCACGCGCCGCTTCGGAGGACTGATCGCGGTCAACGAGGTGGACCTGGAGGTGCGGCCCGGTCGGATCTTCGCGGTCATCGGTCCCAACGGCGCCGGCAAGACCACGCTCCTGAACCTGATGTCCGGAGTGTTGACGCCCACCGCCGGACAGATCGAGATCGCCGGCCGAAGAGTCGACGGCGCGCCCGCGCACCGCATCGCCTCATTGGGAGTGGCGCGCAGCTGGCAGACGCCGCACCTGTTCTCCTTGCTCCGCGTTTTGGACAACGTGAAGGTGGGAGCACACCGGAGGAGTCGCGCGGGCTTCGTTCGTTCCGCGTTGGGCCTCGCGCGCTCGGAGGAGAGGTGGATCGAGGCCCAGGCTCTATCCGCCTCGGAGCTCGTGGGTATCGGGGACCGGGTGGCCGATCGCATCGGTGCGCTGCCGTTCGGTGCCCAGCGCCTGGTCGAGCTGGCGCGGGCGCTGGCATCCGCTCCGCGATTGCTGCTTCTCGATGAACCCGCATCGGGCCTCACGACCGCAGAACGAGAACAGCTCGTTGCGCTCATCAGGAAGGTGAGAGACGAGGGGGTGGCGGTGGTGCTCGTAGAGCACAACGTCGAGATGGTCTTGAACCTCGCGGACGAAGTACTCGTGCTCCACCACGGCGAGGTTCTGGCCCGCGGCGCGCCGAGCGAGATCAAGGCCGATCCCGGGGTCATCGCCGCCTATCTGGGGAAGACCGGCGACCGAGCGCCCGCGGCCGGTGTAGAAGGGGAGGCGGGCCGGCCCCTTCTCTCGATCGAGAACCTCGGCGCGGGCTACGGCCCGGTGCGCGTGTTGCACGACATCAACCTGCGGGTAAACGAGGGCGAGGTCGTCGCCGTCCTCGGGCGCAACGGCGCCGGCAAGACCACGCTGATGAAGGCAGTCACCGGATTCATCAAATGCAAGGGACGAGTGAGTCTCGGCAACGAGGCGATAACCGGACGCGCCCCCGAGGCCGTGGCGCGCCTCGGCCTGTCCCTCGTGCCCGAGCGCCGTCAGTTACTCGAGTCAATGACGGTGCGCGACCACCTCGAGCTGGGCGCCTACCCGCGGCGGAGGTCGTCGACCCGCACCGACGTCCTCGGCGACATCGACCGGTGCTACGAGCTGTTCCCCATCCTGCGGGCCAAGGAGCGAGACCGCGCCCGCTCACTTTCCGGCGGTCAACAGCAGATGCTGGCGATCGCGCGCGCCCTCATGGCGCGACCAAGGCTTCTGCTGCTCGACGAACCACTCTTGGGCCTCGCCCCGCGCGTCGTCGAGGACATCCTCGACACCATCACCCGCCTGCGCGGCGAAGGCATCGGCGTCGTGGTCGTCGAGCAAAACGTGGGTGCCGTCCTGCCGGTGGTGGATCGCGCCTACGTGCTGGAGAACGGCCGGGTGGTGATCTCCAAGCGGGCGGCGGCTCTGATGGATTCGACGGAGATCGAGGCGGCCTTTCTGGGAAGGGATCTGACCAGCGACAACGGCTCACAACAGGAGATAGCGGCGATCGAACGAAAGGAGGGCTAGGGCCACACGACGCCCTAATCGATCAATGGGGGACGACGAATGAAGCGATCATCGAGGTTGTACGCGCCACTTGCTGCCTTGCTCCTCGTCATCGCATCCGCGTGCTCGGCACCCACCGAAACCGGCGGCGGAGACGAGACGATTCGAATCGGCGTAGTGGTTTCGGTAACGGGTAGCGCAAGCTCGCTCGGCGAATCCGAGCGCAACACCGTAGAGCTCTTTCAGGAACAGTTCAGCGAGATCGGCGGCACCGAGGTCGAGTGGATCGTCGAAGACGACGCCAGCGATCCGACACAAGCCGTAACGGCAGTGAAGCAAATGATCGATCGGGAGAACGTTCACGCGGTCGTTTGCTGCACGGTGTCCCCGAACAGCCTGGCGATCATCGAAACCGTGCAGGGGGACGAGGTCCCCAACATCTCTCTGGCCGCCGCGGCCCAGATCGTGGAGCCGGCCGCCGACAGGACCTGGGTCTTCAAGACGCCTCAGAACGACGCCCTGATGGTGGATGTTCTCACCGACCACATGCTCGACCAAGGAATCCAGACGGTCGCGTTCCTCGGTTTCGACGACGCCTACGGAGAAGGAGGCCTCGTGGCCTTCGAGCAGGTGATCGGCGACAAGCCGCTGGAGATGACCGGCAGCGAGACCTTCGCCCGCGAGGACACCGATGTCACCGCGCAGCTCACGCGGCTGTCGAGGCCGAACCCGGATGCCTATCTGATCTGGGCCATCCCGCCGGGGGCGGACGTCGCGCAGCAGAATCTGGTCGATCTCGGGCTCGGGGGCCAGGTCTATCAGAGCCACGGCGTCGCCAACGCGACCTTTCTGGAGCTGGGCGGCGACGCCGTCGAGGGTACGTTTTTGCCCGCGGGCAAGCTGCTGACGGCCGACGATCTGCCGGACGACGATCCCCAGAAGGAAGTCCTGTTGACCTACCGCGATGGCTACGAGGAGGAGTACGGGGAGGGCAGCGCCAACACCTTCGGCGGGCACGCTTACGACGCCATGCTGGTGCTCGAAGGTGCCATCGGACGCGCCCTCGACGGTGATGCCGACCCGTCCGACGTAGAAGCGTTTCGGTCGACACTGCGCGACGAGATCGAGGCGACCGGCGATCTTCCGGGAACGGGAGGCGTCTTTTCCTACTCGACCGAGGACCACGCGGGGCTCGATAC
>JBOGWW010000136.1:0-11261 GCA_050693655.1 Actinomycetota bacterium
CACCACTACCGCAAAGGCCACGACGATGACCTCCGCGGCGATGCCCGGCACGACCGAGATCATCGGCGCGGTCGCCGCGCCGCCGAGAGCGGCGAGCGCGGCGCCGACGGAAAATGTCACAACGTACACGCGCGTCAGGTTGATGCCCATCGCGGTGCTGATCTCGGGATCGTGGATCACCGAAACGACCATGCGTCCGAACCGAGATCGGTTCAGAAACAGCCATAGCAACAAGCCCGAGAGGACGGCCGCTCCAAACAACAGAAGGAAGTACTTTGGGTAGGAGATACCTCCGATGGTGAACTGTCCGAGCAGCGCGTAGGGCGTGAACGGGCGGAAGGACTGGTCTCCCCAGACCAGACGAATGACGTCCTCGAGAATCAGAAAGATCGCGTAGGTCGCCAGCAACTGAAGCACCTCGTCGCGCCCGTACATCCACCTCAGCACTCCCCGCTCGATGAGCGGCCCGGCAACGATCCCGACGACTATCGCCGCCCCCACCAGCACGAGGTAGCTCCCGACAGGCCACATGCCCTTCTCCAGGTACTCGATGACCAACACCGCGCCGGTAAACGCCCCCAGCGCGTAGAGGCTGCCGTGGGCGATGTTGAGGATGCGCAACACGCCATAGATGACGGTGAGTCCCACGGAGATCAAGAAGAGCCACGAGGCGAACACGAGTCCGTCGACGAGGATGATCGTCAGCCTATCCATGGGAAGTCAGGGTCCCGACGAGATGGCTCCGAGGGGGCCGGTCGTCACCGCTAGCACTCTGTGCCCTCGAAGCCGCTCTGGATCCACTGCATGCTCTTCGTGCCATCGGGTGGGTTAACGCACCCGGCCGGGAACGTCTGGATGTTCTCGATCGCGACCTCGCCGGTCTCCTCGTCAAACTCACCCGTCGTCCCGTAGGCGACTTCCTCGATCGCCTGGTGCCCACCTCCGAGCGCCATGCTGATGGTGCCGCTGGGCGTCTCGAACTCGATGCCTTCGAAGGCGGCGATGATCTGGTCCTGGCTCGGCTCGCCCCCGCCATTCTGCTCCATCGCCAGCTCGTACGCCGTCTTCGCCCCGAAGAACGCCTGTGCCATGTGGTAGGCGGGGTAAACGGGCCGGATCCCGTATCTCTCGGTGTAGATCGAGGTGAACCATTCGTTGAGCTCGGCATCCGGCGCCAGCGCACCGTGCGGCCCGCGCGCGCCGACGACGATGCCCGGCGGCAGCTCCGCGCCCAGTCGCGGCAGCAAGGTGTCGGCCGTCGTCAGGACGAGCAGGCTCTCGTCCTGTAGCCCGCGCGGCACGCCCTGGATGATCAGTCCCTCGAGGTCCCCGCCCCAGAAGCTCGAGTGGATGACGTCCGGCTTGTCCGACAGCAGACTCGAGATCTCCGCCGAGTACTCCCCCGAAAAGATCTCGGGGAACTGGGCCGAGCCTGTCTCCACCGACGAGTTGAGCTCCTGCATCGATGCCTTGAACGCGTTCCACGAGTCCTGGCCCCACGCGTAGTTCTGGTTGATGCCCGCGATCGTTTGCGCGCCCGGGGCGATCTCGTTGACGTAGCGAGCCGCTCCGACCGAGTCTAGAATCTGGTGTCCGGCCGTGCGGAACACGTACTTGTGATCGCTCTCTTCGAAGATCTGGTGAGTGCCGCAGTCGAACAGCACTGTGAGTTTTTGCAATTCCTCGGCGACGGGGGCGACCGCAAGGCAGTCCGCACTCGAGATGTATCCGACGACAATGTCGACCTCTTCGTCCAGCACCAGCCGGCGATACTGGGACACCTCCGACTCGGGATCCCCGGTCTCGTCGACGACCACGAGCTCGAGTTGTTGGCCGCCGAACCCGGCCTCGTCGAGGGGCTCGGGCACGCTGCCGGCGTTCAACCTGTCTGCGAGAAGGTTTGCCGCGTCGCGCGCGGGTATGCCGAACGGCTCGGCCGCCGGACCGGTGAGGAACGAAACGATCCCTATCCTGAGCGCGTCGCCGCCCGCCCCACCGCCACCTCCAGACGGAGTCGTGGGCGGTTCGCACGCGGCCAACATTGCAACAGCGAACAGCACTGCGAGCCCCACGCGCCCCCGTCTGCTCTTGGACTTACGGCACCCATTCATCGACATCTCGACAGCCCTCCCATCCTTTCTGGATACCTACCGAGTACGAACACAACTCACATGGGAGCAGCGTCGGGCGCGCCGAGAGCGCTCTGCCGATCAAATCGACTCCCTTCGCCGGCTCGGGCTTGAGTGCGAAGCGAACAGCACTCCGGGATTGAGCAGGCCGTTGGGATCCAGTGCCCGCTTGATCGCCCCCATCGCCTCGATGTCTTCAGGGCTACGTCCGAGGGTCAGCCATCTCGCCTTGGCGACCCCGACCCCGTGCTCGGCGCTGATGCTTCCCCCCAGTTCTGCGACCAGACGGAGCACGGTCTCGTCGACCCCATCCTCTTCGTTGATCCCAAGGATGTTCACGTGCACGTTTCCGTCGCCGAGATGGCCGAACAGGATGGTCCGCGAACCGGCCGCAGTTTCGGCAACCCGCGACCGCACCTCCTCTTCGAACGTGACCATGGCGCTCAGTGGAAGCGTGACGTCGAGCTTGTGGGGGATTCCCTGAGCGTTTATCGCCTCGCTGTGCCGTTCGCGATAGCTCCACAGGCTCGTCCGTCTGGCGGAGTCCTGTGCGACCGCGGCGTCGAGCACGTCTCCGGACTCACCGATCGCCACAGTCAGCTCCTCGACGGGGTCGTATTGCGCTGCGCACTCGACGAGCAGGTACGTGGGGTGCGTACCTGCGAATATCGAAGGCGCACCGGTGTGCTCGCGCACGAGCTCGAGGCCGTTCCGGTAGAAGATCTCCACCGCCTCCAATGACGGCACACCCGCCCGCAGGCGGGCGAAGAGGTCGAGAGCCGCGTTCGTGCTGTCGACCGCGACCAGAGCGGTGGTCCGCTGCGGGAGGGCCGGCACGAGCCTCAGGCGGGCCTTCGTGATCACCCCAAGCGTTCCCTCGCTCCCGACCAGAAGCCCCGGTAGGTCGTAGCCGACGTTGTCCTTGACCAGCCCCGACATCCGGCGAATGATCTGGCCGTTGGCGAGCACAGCCTCGAGCCCGACGACGTTGGCTCGCGCGGTGCCGTAGCGCAGCACTCGCACGCCCCCTGCGTTCGTCGCGACCATGCCCCCGACCGTGGCGGAGTCGCGCGCCGCGTGATCCACGGGAAACTCGAAGCCGCTCCCGCGTGCATGAGCTTGAAGGGCAGCCAGCGTGACCCCGGCCCCTGCAGTTACCTGCGCGTCGATCGCGTCAACGGGCTCGATGTCGTTGAGCCGGGTCAGGCTCAACAGTACCTCACCGCCGCGCGGCACGCTCGCCCCGACCAGTCCCGTGTTACCCCCCTGCGGGACGACGGGCGTTCCGACGGCCGCACAGACGCGCAGCACGCCCGCCACCTCCTCGGTGCTGCCCGGACGCACGACACACGCCGACCGCCCGGAGAAGCGCCGCGTCCAATCGGTCTCGAAGGAAGATTTGACGCCGGGATCGAGCAGCACGTGCGAGGAGCCGACTACGCGCTCCAGTTCCCGAGCGAGGTAATCGATTACAGGCGCCTCGGGCGCTGCGGCCGCAGTCCTGGACCCTGGGTCGTTCGCCACGCCTACCAGTTCTCCATGGACGAGCGGAAGATGTCGGCGAGATCTTCCCCGGTGGGCGGCTGGGGAGAGATCACCAGCAGGCGTTGCTGCATGAGGGTTCCCTCCACCAGCGCCTCGATGTCCTCTTCGCCGAACCCGAGTGCCGCGACGCCGTTGGGTAGCCCGACGTCATGCATCAGCGAGACGAGGACCTCGGGCAAAAGCTCCTTTGGGTCTGCAGGCGTGGAGGCATCTGTGGAGGCATCTCCACCGAGCAACTCCGCGGCGCGCACGTGGCGTGCCGGATCGGCGGAAAACGTGAAACGAAAGGCGGCGGGGGCGGTTACCGACACCGACTGCCCGTGGGGAACCATGGGCTCGTCGACCTCATAGCCGGGAGGCCTGTAGTCCTTGACCATTCCGGCGATCGGGTAGCCGCAGGCGTGCGGGATGTGGACGCCCGCGTTCCCGAAGCCCATGCCGGCAAAGGTCGCAGCCAGCATCATGCTGGTGCGCGCGTCGAGATCGTTTCCGCCGAGCACGGCCTTGCGAAAGGCCCCGGCGATCAGCCCCAGGGCGCGTTCGCACCATAGGTCGGAGATTGGGTTGGAGCCGCAATAAGCGACCCGCTCCTCGGCCGCCTTGCGCGCATACGCCGTGTAGGGTCGCGCCGTGTAGGACTCGAGCGCGTGACAAACGACGTCCATACCCGAGGCCGCCGTCGCCTCGGGCGGGAGCGTGAGGGTGTTGAGCGGATCCACCACCGCGAGCACCGGCCTGAGCCCCGGGTGACTGATGCCCGTCTTGATGCGCAGACCGAGGATGTCGAGCACGCACACCGGGGTGCTCTCCGAGCCCGTGCCGGCGGTCGTGGGCACAGCGACCAGAGGCTTAACCGGGCCGGGCGGGGGCGTGCCTCGACCGACGGGCCGATTGACGTACTCCATGACGTCGCCCGGGTAGCAATACATGAGGTTCATGGCCTTGGCGGTGTCTATCGAAGAACCTCCGCCCACGGCGACGAACCCGTCCCACTCGCTGCCGGACGCGAACCCGAGCGCCTTGATGAGGCTCTGATCGGTGGGCTCGACGTGGACTCCGTCGAACACCTCCGCCTTCATGCCGGCCTGCAGCAGGGAGGCCTGCACCCGCTCGGGGATGCCGGTGCCGGCGACCCCCCTATCGGTGACGATCAGAGCGCGTTCGACCCCCAGTCGCGAGAGATCGAAACCCAGCTCGTCGGTCGCCCCCACGCCGAACTTGAGCGACGGACCGCCCCACGTGAAAACGGTCTCGGTGGCCAGCTCGGTCCCTCGGCCGGCGTCCATCCCAGAACCTCCTCGCTCGGCGTCCGGTGGAGCGCTCACGGTCCTCCTCCGCCGTGGCGATGGCCCTGAGTTCCACCCCGGCAGCCCTCGCCGAATTCCACATGTAGCATGCAACATATCACATGCCCATAGGGGGTGGGCCATGTCCCCGCTCCCGAGGGGCGCGAACCCTCTGAATTCGGATTTCAGGAGGTGCGCCCAGATCGAACTTAGGGCCTTGCGCGGGCTCCTGGGGTTGCGACCCCCTACTCGGACTTCAGGAGGTCCGCCCAGGGCAGATCCATGGCCTCCCCCCGGCCCCCCTCCTGAGAGATGAGCAACTGGCCCGTGTGGAGCACATGGGCCTTCATCGCCGCGGCCGCCCCTGGAGCATCGCCGGCCTCGACGTGCTTCAGGATGCCCTCGTGCTCGGTGACGATGTCCGCCAGCGACCTGGACGTGCCCGCCGTCGACACCCCGCGGGTGAGAACGAGGTCGCGCAACCGATCGACGTAAGCGGCGAGCCTGCGGTTGCCGGACATCTCGAGGATGACGTTGTGGAAGCCGCGGTCATGCTGCATCATCTTCTGCTCGTCTTCGGAGTAGGCCGCGCGCTGCATGGCGGTGAACTCGCGGCGTAAGCGCTTCAGGCCCGCGTCCGTGAACTGCTGCGTCGCCCTGTAGGTGGCCGGGACCTCGAGCAGCAGCCGGAGCGAGAAGATCTCCTCGAGATCGTGAATCGTCGTCTGCAGGATCCTGATGCCGCGGCTTCGCTCGAAGCGCACCATGCCCTGTGAGGCGAGTTTTATGAGCGCCTCGCGCACGGGGGTTCGCGACACGCCGAGCACGTCGGCGAGCGATTGGACCGAGTGCAGACTGCCGGGAACGAGCTCGCCGACGATGATCGACTTGCGGATCATGTCGTAAACGCGGTTGGTGAGGCTTTCCTCAGATTGGATCGCTCTCATGTGCTCGACCACGCCGCCGGCTTGAGGATCGCCGTCAACAAAAGCATGGTTCATAGTAGCGCGGGGTCCCAACCAGGAAGCCTCGAGATCGGTGTGGCAAGAGCGATCCTCCGATTCGCGAGGTCTCATCGCTGAGGAAAACGAGTGGGGCACGAGCGTCGAGGTCGAAAACGTGGTTCGAGGGCACTCCGTGGGACAACCCCCTGCGGCACGACGGAGTCGAAGATCTCGGTGCGGACCTCCGCCCCTGGACCTGAACCTCACGCGGTCGGGCAGCTCGGCCTCGAGCGTGGCCAAAAGGTCTCGATGAGGAATAGTCATACGCTTCACCAGCAGATCCCTTCGTTGGCGCGATGCTGGTCTCCTCGCAACGACGTCCAAACCCATCATCCAATCTCCTCATAGGGAGACCATTCGGGCCAGAAGTGTCACAGGTCCCAGTCATGCTTGAGGAATGAAATCCACCCATGTCGACGAGGCCGTCGAACTGCTCGAGAAGGCCAACGCCGACCTGAAGCCCGAGTTGCTGAGCATTCCCGAGGCCCAGGAGCGACTGAAGGCCTACGCTCGAGCCCAGCGACTGGCCGCCTTCGGGGTCGCTGCCCTCGCCCGAACGATCGATGAAGCGTCCAGCCTCGCCCGGGTGACGGGAACGTCTGTCGGCAAAGCCAAAGAGACCATCGCGACTAGCAAGGTGCTGGGTGATTCCCCGCCGCTGGAAGCGGCCCTCATGCACGGAGAGATCTCCCAGGACCAGGCGACGGAGATCGCCAAAGCCGAGGGATCCGCCCCCCGGTGCGTCCACCGAGCCTCTGGCGGAGGCTCGGGAAGAGTCCTTCCACGTTCTAAAGGAGAAGGCCCGCAAGGCGAAGCTCGAAGCCGAACAGCACGGAGACCTGGCGCAGCATCAGCACGTCGCCCGTAGCGCTCGCAGCTACAGCGACGAGCTCGGCATGGTGCACATCCATCTCGCGCTGGAACCCACGTCGGGACCCCGATCGTGGCCCGGGCCGAGGCGGAAGCCGCCCGTTTGGTGCGCCGCGCGCTGCAAAGCGCCCTTCGAGTGTCACCTCGCCGATGCCTACGTGAAGTCCTTCTCACAGTCGGGCAACGGCCGGGCGAAGCGTCCCGAGCTGGTGGTATTGGTCAGCCACCAGGTGACCCAGAGAGGCTGGACCGACGTGAAAGAGGGAGAGATCTGCAAGATCCCCGGGGTCGGCCCCGTGTCACCCGAGATCGCTAGAAGGATCGCCCAGGATGCCTTCTTGAACGGCGTCTCCTACGACGGCAAGGATCTGCGCCAGTTCGCCCGCTGGACCAGGAACATCCCGATCCAGGTAGCGATCGCGTTGGAGCTGGGCGAGCCATTCGGATTCGACGGGGTCGCTTGCTTAGACTGCGGCAACCGATTCCGCACCGAATTCGACCACGTCGAACCGCGCGCCGCTGATGGCCCACCTCCAACGGCAACCTCAAACCACGATGCTGGAGCTGCCATCAGGTCAAGACGAAACGCGACCGTCGTTCCGGCAAGCTTGCCGAACCCTGACGCATCTTCGATACCCCTTCCCCTAAGGAGCCAGATTTCCCCGGAGGAACCCGGAGGCGAAAGGCGGTGCAGATGAACGTGCTGACGGCAACCAGCCAAACTCTAGGTTGGCGCGACAACCATTTCTGTTGGACGGTTGAGGGCGAACTGGTCTTCATCCCGCAGGCTCCAGTGTGAGCCCGGGAGTCTCGACGACAGATGCGGTTGTCGACGCTCGATGGCAGGCATAGTGAGCTATCGCGCCACAACGACGATCAAAGTGGTCCACAGGGAGGAAATCAATCCGGACACCTACTTCATGTTGATCTCGGACGGCCTCAGAGATCAGGGTTACGTCACGAAAGAGTTGTTGACTAATCGAGAAGTGAACGACTGGCTGCGCGACCTCACAGGCGATCTCGTAGGTATGGCCGGAGCCTTCGAGGTTGGAGTCCTCGAGCGACGTGGCGACTTCGTCAACGTACGGCGAACCCTTGGGTAGGAGGCGAGCTGATTCTGGACGTGATGGTCGCGAGTCGACCAGTCCACACCTCGGGCAGAGGACCGCTTCTCGTTCACTCTCCAACCCGAGCCGGGCGCGGCTGCAGCCGACTTGAGATGCTCATTGCCTTTCGGTCTCGCCTCTCCCCTGGATTCGATCGGCAAGGTCGTTGCTCCGGCGCGGCGACAGTGTCCATCATCACCAGGAACAGCACAACACTGGGTGGGGCCGGCAGTGGGTGGGGCCGGCACGGTGGACCCAACTTCCCTTAATGCGAACCATGGATCCCGCCTACTACTGGGAATCCCTCCTGCCTCGATCTCGTTTCACGATGGACGCCGAGCCCCACCCGCCCGGGAGTTCCACGCCAGCTCACCAAGGCCAGGCACCGAGGAAACCCCGCCCATCACGAGGCGGCTCTGGACGGCTTGAAGCGAGGCCGCGAGCGAAGGGCGTGGAGCAACGAAGAAATGGTCACCGCAGTCGCCGGCTTTGAGCAGCGATATGGTCGGTGGCCCACGCAGAAGGACTTCCGAACGGACAACGGTCTTCCCTGGTTACGCGACGTTGTGGCGGCAATTCGGGGAGTATCGCCGCCGCGGTTAACCTCGTTCGCTCCGGAGACAAGTAGGAAAAACCAAGAAGCGAGCTTCATCGACCGATCGGACGCACCAGAATGGCTCGGACAGCCTTCGGAGATTTGTCGGAGATCCTTCGGAGTCTGGAGGACAGGCCTGCCCTGCCGAGCAACCCTAGAATAAGAGGTCCATGACGAGGCGCGCAATCGTCGGGAGGTCAACTCAGGCAGTCGAGCGCAAGGTGCTCCTCACCGGCCTCTCCGCTCGGCGAAGAATGACTTGGAGCCTCAAGCCTGGGACAATGGCACCATGATGCCTGACGCCGCAGACCTCATTACCGTCGACCCCGCGATCTTGCACGGGCAGGCCCACGTTCGCGGAACGCGCGTCCCCGTGAGCGTGATCCTCGACTGCCTCGCCGTGGGGATGTCAGAGCAAGAAATCCTCGACGAGTATCCGACCCTGAACCTCGAGGGGATCAGGGCGGCCGCCGGTTATGGGGCTGCCCTGGCCAGGGAGGACGTCTTCCCCCTCGATTCGCAGGCATCTTGAGGTTCAAGCTCGACGAGAACATGCCTCGTCGGGCGGCAGACTTGCTCTTCGCGGCGGGCCACGGCGTCTCAACTGTCGCAGACGAAGGACTGGTCGGCCAAGCTGATGCCACCGTCGCCGAGGCCGCTGCCGACGGAGACCGGATACTCGTGACTCTTGACAAGCACCTCGGCGACCTTCGGTCTTTCCCGCCCGGCACGCACCCTGGAATCATCGTGATGCGACTGTCAGATCAAAGCGCGCCCCGGGTCACCAGCGTACTGCAGAACCTGTTTAGAGGTTTCGACCTGGCTGATTTCAGCGCTTGTCTGGTCGTTGTTGAAGACACCCGCGTGCGCGTTCGCCGACCTGAGATCGATCGAGAGGGGGATTCCTGGGGGAGACCATGAGCTCGCTTCGGATACGTACTCTCCGCGACAGTCTGGACAGGCTGGGGTCCGAACCTGTTTCGAGACGCTTCATGGTCCCACAATGCCGAGTGTCCGGCTAATTGCAGGCTCGGTCTCGTTGTCGGCAAACACCTGAAATGCCGGGCCCTCCTTCCGTCAAGCGATACCTTCTCCCTTGGACTGCAATGACTGACACGCGAGGCCTCAATCACCCAGCACGGGAGCCATTGAGGTGAATGAGACGGACAAGGGTTTGGAAGAGTTCCAGGGCGATCTCAACCGCTCGTTGGGAGACCTGCTCCGAGAGCTTCACGAGTCGCGTCGCGAGATCGCGCGCTTGCGGGCTGAGAACCAGGACCTCTGCAGCAGGCTGGGGTTGCGGTCATCGTCGCCGCCGGCGACGCGGGCTAAAGCGCCGCCCTCGCTCACGACACGTAGTCCCACCCACGTGCACAGCTCGCTCGAGCACAAGATCACTCTGATTCGATCGCTCTTCAGGGGCCGCGAGGATATCTACGCGGTTCGGTGGACGAGCTCCAGGACCGGCAAGAGCGGTTATTCGCCAGCCGTGCGCGGCGGTTGGGCTGCGGCTAAGAACCGGCCGAAGAGCTTTCTTCCGCTCACCGACGATGTGGTAGAAGACCACCTGACGGGCGGGACGCCGATCGGCATCTACCCGCTCCTCAAAGACGATACCTGCCGGTTCCTGGCGTGTGATTTCGACGGCGATGGCTGGGCCTTGGATGCGGGTGCCTTCCTCGCCGCGGCCGGGCGCCACGACGTGGCGGCCCGTCTCGAGCGGTCTCGCTCCGGGGCGGGAGGACACGTCTGGATCTTCTTTAGTGCCCCCGTGCCCGCGGTTACAGCTCGCCGGCTCGCCGCTGGGCTTCTGCGCGAAGCAATGGTCGAGCGGGGCGAGATCGACCTCGAGAGCTACGACCGGTTCTTTCCGAACCAGGACTTCCTGCCCAAGGGCAGCTTCGGAAACCTGATTGCGCTGCCGCTCGACGGCATGGCGCGCGAGCAAGGAAACACCGAATTCGTCGACCCTGGCACTCTGGAGCCCTACCCGGATCAGTGGAGCTTCCTGGCGGAGGTCGCCCGTCTGTCGGCCAAGGACCTCGATCAGGCGCTCGCGTCCCTACCGGCGGTCAAGGTCGGACCAGACGCCCTGAAGGCCGACATCCGAAGCACTCGAAACCGTCAGCCTGCTCCAGACGCGGTGCCATGCGTGCAAAGGGCGATGTTAAGCGTTGCCAAGTCCGGTCTTCCAGCCTGGCTGCTGTCCGATATCAAGCATCTCGCGTCGCTCCACAACCCACGGTTCTACGAGCAGCAGCGGCTCAGACTCTCGACGTTCAAGATCCCGAGGTTCGTCCGCTGCTACCACGAGGACCTCACCCACATACATCTCCCGCGAGGACTGCTCGAAGAACTCAAGAAGCTCATTATCAAGGCCGGGAGTCGGCTCGATGTGCGAGACGACCGGGTCGTTCCCGACGAGATCGGTCTCTCGTTCAACGGAAACCTCATGCGTGCCCAAGAGGACGCCGTCGACTCCCTCCTCAAGCATGATCTCGGCGTGCTCGTCGCTCCGCCCGGCGTCGGCAAGACGGTCATGGCCTGCTCGGTGATCGCACGCCGAAGCGTTCCCACGATCGTGCTCGTCCACCGCAAGCCGTTGCTGGACCAGTGGCGCGCCCATATAACTGAACTCCTGGATCTCCCCGTCTCGGCGGTCGGTCAGATCGGCGGCGGCCGCAACAAGCCGAGGGGTGTCGTTGATCTCGCCATGATCCAAAGCC
>JBOGWW010000137.1:0-4564 GCA_050693655.1 Actinomycetota bacterium
CAACGGGCGTGCGGTCCTCGTGCACGCCGAGGGCGTAACTACGCTCAATTGTTCCGCTGTGCGGAACGAAACGAGCAAGGTTCTTGCTCGGCCGTGCTCAGAGGTTGTGGCGGGCTTCGTTCGCTCGCCTCCGGGCCTCCTGGGCCGAGCGGCGCGCGTCGGATGCCGCCTGCATCGCCTGATCGGCCACGCTTCGCGCACGCGTCGCTTCCTGCGCCATCTCGGTCGCCAGCGCCTCCGCGTCGTCGGCCTCGCGAGCGAGGCGCTCGGCTTCCTTGCGAGCGGTCCGCACCTCGCCGGCGGGGCGCTCCTCCAGGTCCGGCACCGCCGCCATCGTCCACGCAGCGCCGAGATCGTCGGCGGCGTCGACGTCCGCAGTCAGCGTCCCCGAACGCAGCGAATCTCTGGCCTCGTCGTCCACCGCGGCGTTGAGCAGCGTGGACGAGATGCGGTCGATGTGGGTGCGACTTGCCTTGGCCCCCTCCTTGTCGAGCGACTTGGCCGCCCGGCGCGCCAGCTCGGTGACCAATTCACGCCGCTCCGCCATGGCGGCGCGCAAGTCCCCGGGGTCCGAACCCTCCAACACCGCGTCCTGCGCGCCGCGCAGACGTTCTCCCGCATCGAGCAACGCGCTCACTTCGTCGGGGTCCGAGCGCGCCAGTTGATTGATCGCCCAGACCGTAACCGGTGGCTTCTTGAGTGCCTTTACGGATGCGGCTCCCTCGGCATCTCCGTTCTTCTTTAGCTCTGCCGCCAGCTCGTTCCGCGCCGCGGTGAACTCATCCAGGGGAAGTCCGTAGAGTTCCTCGGCGGAGTCAACCATGTCAGGTGGGCCCGACTCCATAGAAGATCATCAACGGTCCAATGTTGAGGAGGATGATCGCGCCCACAAGCAGGTTGGTTCGCGTGTTGTTGCTGCGAGCGCGTTCCCGCTGGGCTTGATCGGGACCCACGGCGAGCACGTCGCGCCCCGTCACATCGTTCAGTAGCTCGTGCTGGTGAAACGCGCGGCGCGCCTGTTCCGGCTCCGCAACGCGGAGCAGCAGACCGTAGGTCTTCTGGTGGGGTCGCGCCAGGTGGATGGGTCCCTTGGCCGCCATGATCTTGTGCGTTCGGCGTGCAACGTTGAGGTGCTCGGGCCGGTTCAACAACAGCAGCACGTTGGGCGGATCGCCCACATGGCTGATCAAGGGAAAGGGGGAACCGCCCACCCGCGAGTACACGAAATCCGGCAGCGGCGACCCCTGGTAGCCGTGGGGTGCGCCGATCGGAAAACGCCGGTGGTCGCGCAGACCGATCCGCATCTGTCTCGGGGGCACCGTCGGATCGACGGCGGCGAGCCTGATATCCCCCTTCGGGATCCGCAGTGGACGCCGCAGAACGCCGGTGTGCCGGACCGTCACCCCCTCGGGATCCACCTGGAGCTGGGGGCGGCGCGTGAAGGCCGGAAGCATCATGAGCACCCCCAGGCAGGCAACCGCACCTCCCATGTGCCACATGACCGCCAGGAGTCCGATGTTGCTCCCCAGGCTGCCCCCCGGCTCGACCCGTCCCAAGACGATGTCCACCAGGCCGACGAGCCCCAAGATCGGCCAGAGGGCGCGCAGGAACCCGATTATGCGGCTGTAGAACGTCACTCTCAGTGGGAGTGCCCAGACCGGACTCGCCGGTGGGGGAGAGAGCTCAGAGTCCGTTGGGACAGTCCGATGGTCCGTCGACACGAGGGTTACTCTGCCACGTCGGCCCCGATGGAACGAGCAACCCGAAACCGGGGCATCGCCGGGAGCCGTGCTTCGGGCGCCGGTCCGTCTTGCCCGGCTTGCTACCCCGCGCCGGGCAGGCTCTGGCAGCCCCCGGCAACCCATTGGGTAGTTGGCTCGTCAGAGGGGCAATGGCAGTCACAATGGACCTCCTAGCGAAACGGGAGTGATTCCGATGACGGACATGCGGATGCGTATCGTCGCCCTTCTCTGTGCGGCCGCACTCGCACTTCTGGGGGCCTGCAGCAACGAATCCACACCCGGCTCCGTGGATACCTCGGAGGCCGCGCCGGCCGAAGATGAGCCCACGCCGACGGAAGCGCCCTCGCCCACGGACCAAGAAACCGCGGAGGAAGAGGAGTCCGACACCGTTTCCTTCGAGGTCTGGTTCGCAGACGCGAAGCGGTTGGCTCCAGCAATCGCCACGATCGAGGCGACTCCACGCGTCGGCTCGGCGGCACTCGAGGCCCTGCTCGAAGGCCCCTCGGGAGCCGGCAATCTGACCTCTGCCATTCCTCCCGGCACGCGCGTAAATAGCCTCAACATCGACGGCGGGACCGCAACCGTCGACCTCTCGTCGCAGTTCGAATCAGGGGAGGGCATCCCCTCGATGGGGATGCGGCTCGGTCAGCTCACCTTCACCCTGACTCAGTTCCCCACGGTGAAGCGTGTCGTGCTCGAGTTGGAAGGCGAGCGGGTGCGAAGGTTCTCCAACGAGGGGCTCGTGATCGAGAGACCTCTAACTCGCGCCGACTTCGAAGACCTCTCACCGGCGATCATCGTCACTCGTCCCCTGGGCGAATCCGAGGTCGCCAGCCCCGTAACCGTCTCCGGCACCGCCAACGTTTTCGAGGCGAACGTCTCCATCCGTATCGTCACCGACGACGGCGAAGTCCTGGCGGAGACGTTCACCACCGCGACGTGTGGGTCCGGTTGCCGAGGCGACTTCTCCGAGAGCGTCGAGTTCGACGTCGATGAGGCGACCAAAGCGACGATCGAGGTGTACGAGGAATCGGCCGAGACCGGAAAGCCCCTGAACATGATCAGGGTTCCGGTGACGCTCGTCCCCTGAGGTTCGGGGGCTTGGTCTCGCCGGACGAAAACCGGGGCAAATGCATCGCTTGGAGAAAATGAACCGGTTTCCGGCGCGAGATCTCCAAGCGATCGGGCTCGGCGGCTTCGGGGGGCGGCTTGCGGCACTCTTTCGACCGTCAACGACGCCGAGCGTCGTTTTTCGTCGAACGTCTGGCCTAAGGGCGAACTCCTTGAACTCGGCGATCATGTTCTTCACGGTTTCCGATCTCCTGCCCGTTTAATGAGCGCCTTCGACCTGCCGAAGACATTAGCGTGACGAATCCCACAGCCACCCCCGCCGGCGAGGGTGACGAGCGCGTCGACCTCGATTCGACTCCCGTCGTGCTGCTGCTCGACGCCTGTCGTATACACGCCACGATCTACCTGGCCCCCGAGCTCGGCCGCTTCTCCGAGGCCTGGGAGTCGGTGATGCGCGACCACCGGCTCTTCATCCCGGTGACCGGAGCCACGGTGACCACGCTGATCGGGGAGCCGGTCGCCGACAAGGCCGATTTCATGCAGGTGCGCAAGGCCGACATCAGGGCGGTCTGCCCACTGGACGACTCCCGCTGAACGCATCCGACAAAGGTCTCAAGGTCTTCGGATCCCTGCCGAAGTAGAGATGACTAGTCATTTGGGGCTAGTTGGCACCCCGGGAGCGAGAGCCTCCCAGGCATCCGAGTGGGAGCAGGAGGGATGGCGGCGAAAGTGGAACGATCGGCGGGGGCGATGGCGGGAGTTCCGATGGCTGGGCACGGCGATGAGCGCTCGCTTGCCGAGCGTCTCAGCAAGCAGCTCGAGCGACCTCTCGCTCGACGACTCGCAAGCTTGTTACTGGTTGCCGCGGCCTTTGGGGTCGCGCTCGTGCCGCTCAACGACGTCTCGAGCCGGTTCGCTCTCTACGGACCCCTCGCCGTTCTCGCCGGCATCCTCATCGAGACACACTTCACGGCCCACGCCCATCTCAAGGAGATCGCCGGCATCGACCCCTTAACTCAGGTCGCCAACGTCGGCCGTCTCTACGACGAGCTCTTCGAACTCGAGTCCAAGAAGACTCCCTTCGCGCTGCTCATCTTCGATTTGGACGACCTCAAGACCATCAACGATACCTACGGCCACACGACCGGTTCCGCAGCGATCGTCGCGGTGGCTCGTGCCCTGCGCACGGCGGTGCGTTCTACCGACTGCGTCGCGCGTTACGGTGGCGACGAATTTGCGGTCGTGCTACGCAACTCCGACAGGACCGGGGCGTTCAAGATGATCGAGCGCTTTGGGCAGGCCCTCGTCGAGGAGTCGCGCGGCATGGAGCCGAACCTGGGCGTGAGCGCGGGGATGGCGCTCTACGGCATCGATGGGTTCACGCCCGAGGAGCTGCTCAACGCGGCCGATGCCGCCATGTACTCGAAGAAGCGCTCCTCTCGTAATCGGGCCACCGGGGAGACCAGCGCCCGCGAGTAGCATCCGGGCATGGACAAGCGCATGCCTGACGACCTCGCCTCCGAGCTCGTCTACGAGAACACCATCCACGAGGCGCTCGGTATTCGGGCCCTCGAGGTCACCGCGGACCGCGTCGTGCTCGAGATGGACGTGACTCCCACGGTCCACCAGCCGATGGGCTTGCTCCATGGAGGGGCCTCCGCCGTCATGGCTGAGAGCGCCGCATCGATGGGTACCTTCATGAACTGCGAGCCGGGAGTCGAATTCGCGGTCGGAGTTGATCTGAACATCAC
>JBOGWW010000138.1:0-10064 GCA_050693655.1 Actinomycetota bacterium
GGCGTCGGCCGACGCGAAGGGCGAGCCCTGGGACGAGACGCGACCCGGTATCCGCTGGAACGGGAGTCTGTGGGTCGGCGACGTCCCCGACTACGTGCCCGACTCTCCGCCCGAGGACGGGCTCGGCGCGTTCATCATGACGGGTGAGGGTGTAGGACGGCTGTTCGCCCCGGGTGGACTCGTCTTGGACGGCCCCTTCCCCGAGCACTACGAGCAGACCGAATCGCCCATCGCCAACCCGTTCAGCGGCACCAACAAGAACCCGGTCGCGTTCATGTACGAGGACGCCCCCGCGAGCTTCGCAGAGGACGACAGCGAATTCCCCTACGTTGCCACCACCTACAGGCTCACCGAGCACGAGCACTTCGTCACCCAGCACGTGCCCCAGCTCGTGGAGGCGATGCCCGACTTCTTCGTCGAGCTGCCCGTGGAGCTGGCCGACAAGAAGGGCATCGCGAACACCGACATGGTGAGGGTGCGCTCCAAGCGCGGTGAGGTCGAGGGCCTGGCGCTGGTGACCAAGCGCATGCGTCCGCTGCGACTCGGCAACAAGGAGATCTACCAGGTCGGTATCCCGGTGCACTGGCACTACGCGGGGGGCCACGGCAAGGGCAAGGCCGCCCAGATGGCCAATCTGCTGACGCCGTACATCGGCGACGCGACCACGGCTACACCGGAATTCAAAGGCTTCCTAGTCGACGTCGAGAAGATCTAGGGGATGGGGACATGACTACCGAGCTCGGTCTTGCGATCAAGCGGAAGTCTGCGACGCCTTCCTCCGGGACGAATATCCGCCGGGACCACTCGATCAAGCAGGTCGAGGTCTCCAAGCTCGTCGATATCGACCTCTGCATCGGGTGCAAGGCGTGCGAGATCGCATGCAAGGAGTGGAACGACCTCGAAGTCGAGGAGACTCATAACTTCGGCGGCTACCAGAGCCACGAGGACCTCACCGCTTCGACGTGGGACCTCATGCGCTTCAACGAAGTGGAGCTCGGGGGCAACGAACTCGCCTGGTTCATTCGCAAGGACTCGTGTCTCCATTGCGAGGAACCGGGTTGCCTGCTGGCGTGCCCTGCACCAGGTGCGGTCGTGCAGTACGAGAACGGCATCGTCGACTTCGATCAAGAGAAGTGCATCGGTTGCCAGTACTGCGTGAGTGGTTGCCCGTTCGACATCCCCCGCTTCGATTCCAAGACGAAGAAGGTCTACAAGTGCACGATGTGCGTCGACCGCATCAGCAACGGGATGGAGCCCGCCTGCGTCAAGGCGTGCCCCACCGGATCGATCCTTTTCGGTACCAAGGAGGACATGCTTCACTACGGGGAGACAAAGGTCGGCAAGCTCAAGGACCGCGGCTTCGACGACGCGCTTCTTTACAACCCCGAGGGGGTCAACGGCCTGCACATGATGTACGTCGTGCCGCGCGGCGAGATGCTCGACGAGTACGGGCTCCCGGACGAGCCGACGGTGAAGGGCGCCAGCTTCCTTCCCGTCATGAGCGGGCTGCGCAAGCTCGGGTCGGTCGCCACTTGGGCTGGTCTGATCGGAGCGGGGATCTTCTTCCTGCGCACCGGGCGCAGGTTGCCGCCCTCGGAGGACAGGGCCGTTGCCTCCGCCCGGGAGAGGGGGCGCGAGTCCGAGGGGCAAGCGGAGGTCGAAGAAACGAAACAAGAGGACGAGCGCTCATGAGTGTGCGACCCGAACGAGGGGAGGGGGTCCTTCGCTATTCGATGGCCGAGCGTCTCCTGCACTGGTTCGTCGCCCTGACCTTCATCTATCTGGCGCTGTCGGGATTTGCGCTCGGCTACCCGCGCATGGCGTGGCTCTACGACATCCTGGGCGGGGGTCAGACCGTTCGCTTCCTGCACCCCATCGTCGGCGTGGCCTTCACCGTCGGCTTCGTGTTGATGCTCGTCGTGTGGCTGCGGGACATGGTCTTTGACGCTAGGGATCGCGCGTGGACCCGTGACCTCCGTAACTATGTCCGCGAGGGCCACAGCCGTGTCGACGTAGACCGTTTCAACGCGGGCCAGAAGGGCTACTTCTGGTTCGCGATCGTGACCGGAGTGGCCCTGTTCGTTACGGGCCTCCCGCTCTGGTTCCCGGGCCTGATGAGCGCCGGCTGGAACCAGTTTGCCCGTCTGCTCCACCACGCCGTATTCCTGCTGACCGTGGGCGGTTTCATCATCCATGTCTACATGTCCACGGTGATGTTGCCGGGCACGATGCCGGGCATGACCGGGGGCAGGGTTTCGCGGGCGTGGGCCGCCTGGCACCACCCGAGTTGGTTCCGCAGGCAGGAGGCCGACCGCAACTGAAGGGCCGGCGAGGGGGCCCGGGGGACTTCGAGTACCGGCTTGCGCGCGCCGGAGGAGTAAAGCGCTCGGCGGCAACTGCCGCTCAGCTCGCGTTTCTGTCGTCGGTGCTCGGACACCAGCGCGACCGCGCCTCGTCGTCGACGGTGCGGGCGGCGGCCGCCCAGGCGGGGGCGGGGTGGATCGGCAGCCGTTTGGTGGAGCACTTCCCGCTCCTCAACCTGACCACCTCGGTAGAGACCGTGGTGGATGAGATCCCCATCGCGGTCGCCGCGCTGAGATCTCCTGTGACCCCCGGCCCCCTCGGGGACGCGGGCCGGAACCTGGCCGCTCGCAGTCGCGCCGAGCAGCTCGAGTTGGTGAAGGCTTGGATCGACGATCCCTCTCTGCTCGAAGCTCGCATCGCCGCGTGGATCGGGGTGGCGGCGGGACCGGTGCTCGAGCTTGCAGCCGCGGCCTTGAAGCCGCTCTCGAAGGAGGAGTGGACCGGCCCCGCCTGTCCCGCATGCGGTGGCCTGCCTCAGGTCTCGGTGATCCGGGAGGAGTCCGGTGAGTTCATGGCGGGATCCCCCCGTTATCTCGTGTGCGGCCGGTGTGCGCTGTGGTGGAGCTTCGCGCGTGCCACCTGCCCGTGGTGCGGCGAGGACGACTCGAGACGGGTGGGTTCCTTCTCGCCCGAGGGAGAGCGTCTGGTGAGAATCGACGCCTGCGATACCTGCCACGCCTACGTGAAGACCTTCGACCTCAGGGAGCCGGGTGGCAAGGACGTCGTTCCTCTCGTCGACGACGTGGCCACCCTCACGCTCGACGTGTGGGCGCACGAGAAGGGGCTGCAGCGCTCCGGCGTGTCGCTTGCCGGCGTCTAAGCTCTTGAGCCACTGATGTTGGAGGGATCAAATGGATGACTGGTTCGAGAGGTACGCCGCGGCGCTCGAGGAACGGCTCGGCTCGCCCGAGCCCGCAGTGCATCTCCGAAGCGAGCTTAGGAACCC
Organism: Actinomycetota bacterium; assembly: GCA_050693655.1. Classification (GTDB taxonomy): domain Bacteria; phylum Actinomycetota; class CADDZG01; order CADDZG01; family WHSQ01; genus WHSV01. The sequence continues at coordinate 3,311 of JBOGWW010000138.1, forward strand.
CGTCCTGACGCTGGCCCGCATCGTGGCCCACGGAACCGAGCGCAAGAACGCTCCGCTGGCGGCCTACGTTGCCGGTCGCTACGTCGCGGCTCGAAGCGCGCAGGGGAGGGACGAGGCCGGGGCCGTGCGAGAGGCGCTCGAGATCGCCGAAGCCATCACCCCGACCGGAGGGTCTTAGGCGCGGCGAATCCCGCGAATGAGACCGGAGGCCGGTTAAGCGGCGATCTCCTCTTCGCTTCGCAGGCGAAGCCCGACCTTGAGCGCAACTAGCGTCGCCAGCAACAGACCGATGCCCAGCACCGAACCGCCCACGAACGAGGCGGCCAGAACCAGCACCGCGGTCGCCGGCCCGGAGAGTTTCCCGATCGCCGTGTGGGCGGAGCGGAGGTAGAGGGCCCAGAGGCTGAGCAGGTAGGCGGCCACCGGGACCGCGATCGCGGCGCCCCTTCCAATGGACCCGAGTTCGCCGTGGCCCGCGGCCCCATCGATCGCGACCGCGAGACCCGCTCCCACCGCGGCCACCGCTGCGAAGATCGGCAAGTGCATGTAGCTCCAGAAGAAGGCGGTGCGAGTCGAAGCGAGGAGCTGGTCCTGAGGGCGGTCGAAGTAGAGCCACCACATCGAGAACAGGATCAGCAAGCCCCCGACGATGATCGCGACCAATTCGCCGTTGAGTCCGTCGCCTTCGGTGGCCGATTGAATCGCGAGCGAAGCCGCCAGGACCGACTCACCCAGCACGATGATCATGAACAGCCCATAACGTTCGGAGATGTGCTCGCGGTTCCAGGTCGTCGGCGACGCGGCCTCAGCCCACACGGGCACGAGCAACTCGGCGGGTGCGAGCAGGGCGAAGGCCGGCCACCACAAGGCGGGCACGGCGGCCCCCACCACCCACCCGATCTGGCACGCGGTCACGCCGATGGCGAAGCGGTGGGCCGTAATGCGTCGCAATGAGTCCGCTCGGCCGACGCGGATCCATTGAGTCACCAGGGCAAGTCGCATCACGACATAGCCGAGCACGCCGATGCGGAAGTCGAGCTCGTCGAAGATCCGAGGAACTCCGGCGGCGAAGATGAGCGCTCCCGTCATGGTAACGAACACGAAGACGCGGAAGGCGACATCATCGCTGTCGTATGCGGACATGAACCACGTGAAGTTCACCCACGCCCACCAGATGGCGAAGAACAGCACCGTGTAGCGGAAGATGGATGCGCCCACCACTCCCTCCGCGAGGGCGTGGTGGAGACGCTCCGCCGCCAGCGCTACCGCGACGACGTATACGAGGTCGAAGAACAGCTCGAGTGGCGTTGCGCTGCGATGCTCGTCTTCCGGATCGCGCCCCGTCATCGGCACGGCGACGCGCAGGCGTCTGGCTCCCGGCGAGCTTTGCCGACTCACCGATTTCGCCCCATTCCGCAGGTCGCTCCCATTTCACCAAGGTCCCAAGCCCGCATCCGTCGAGTGACTCTAGCTTGCCCGGATCTTGATGGTCCGCGACGTGGTCTCTATGCAATTGACGGTGGGGGGTGCCAGGGCCCGGTAGTACTTGGTGCGCCGGATCCTGAGTCCACGGAACGCGTAGCGCCCCTCATCATCCGTTCTCGTCTTCCCGATGGACCGGAACTTTTCACCAGGAGCCCTCGCCTGCAACCGCACGAGCTGGTACGCCATGCAATCGGGATGACTCGCCTTTCCCGAGACGCGGGTTCGCCGGCCTCGGGGAACGCGCGAGCGCCAGGCTTTGATCGAGATCGAGCGAATTCCGGCGACGCCGAGCTCGTAGTTCCCTCTGCTCCTCAGCCACGGGTTGACCAGGAAATGATGCACCCCGGTGCGGCGGGCCTTGAACTTCACGACCTCGTCGTGGCCCGCTGCGCGGTAATCCGACCAGCCGATCAGCTTGCATCCGTCCTGGGCGAATCCCGGTACCGACAGATTCGCGAAGCAGCCGCCCTCTATCTGCCAGATCTCCTGGATCCCCGGGGACCACGCGAAGAGCCGGTAGTCTTGGCTCGCCGGGACCTTGAGTCTGACCCTGTAGCGCATCCGGCGCTGAGGCGCTTCTTGAAGACATCGAGAGGATCCTCGGGCCAGGCGATGCTCCCTCGTCGGGTGTGGTTGATCCAGCCCGCTCCCGCGATGGTCCCGTCGGTCGGCACCGTTGCCTCGCCGGTGTCACCGTCGAGCGCGTTTAGAGCGTTGAGCCGGCCGTTGGTGCGGGTAAAGCGCCCCGGCTCCGGCCCGCTGCGAAAGCGCGGCAGCGTCTCGAGGGCCGAGGGCCGGTCGACCGAGTTCATGATGGCGTTCTTGATGTCGGTCGCGCTCCAGCCGGGATGCCGGGACTTGACTAGTCCGGCGACTCCGGCGAGGTGCGGGGTCGCCATCGAAGTGCCGTCGAGGGCTTCGTAGCCGGCGTTCGGAAAGGTGCTGAGGACGTCCGCGCCCGGAGCTGCCAGATCCACCGACTCCGCCCCCCAACTCGTGAAGAGGCAGCGCCAGTGAGGGGTTCCGTTCTCCTCGCACCACGAGGACGACGCGTATTGGTCATCGTGATCGGAAGCCGCCACGCTCAGGATGTGGGGCAGGCCGTAGCTCGCCGGATACATCCTGTACGAGTCACCCACCTTCCCTTCCCTCTTGCGCATGACCGGAGCATCGTTGTCTGCTGCGGCGTTCCCCGCAGCCAGGACCGCGAGCACATCCTGCAATCGAAGGGCCCGAAAGGCCTCGTATTGGAGGCGCGACCAGGGTGCTCCACCGTAGCTCCCGTTGACGATGTCGGCTCCCATGCGGCGCGCGTAGTCGAGCGCTTCGAGCTCTCCCGCCAGGGAATAGTCGAATTTCAGGGGCATTAGCGTGCATCGAGGGCACACCCCTGAGATACCCGTGTCGTTGTCGGAGACGGCGGTGGCGATACCCGCCACGTGGGTTCCGTGATAGCCCCCGACCCCCCCGCCGTCGTGCTCGACCGTGTTGTCGTTATGTACGAAGTCCCAGCCGTGAACGTCGTCTATGTAGCCGTTGTCATCATCGTCGATGCCGTTGGCGGGGATCTCGTTCGGGTTGGTCCAGACGTTCTCGGCGAGATCAGGATGACCGATGTTCACGCCGTCGTCGAGCACCGCGATGATCGTGTCGGGATCGCCTCGCTCGACGTCCCAAGCCTCGGTGACCGAGACGTCCGCCCCCGGTGTTCCCCGAATCTCCTTGCGCGAAAAGGTCATGGGATGGGGCTGACCGGTGTTGCGCAGCCCCCACTGTCCATCGAAATGCTCGTCGTTGGGGATGTATTCGGCAGGCCGCATGAGGTAGTTGGGCTCGGCGAGGGCGACCGCGGGATTCGCCGCATAAGTGCGAAGGCCCTCCCGCACCGAGACGCCAGAGGGGAGGCGGACACGGTCGACCCCTAGGCCCGGGATGCTCTCTACGATTCTCGCGCTCAGTTCGGAGTGGACATCTCTTTCCGCAACGCGGGCTATCCCGGGGCGGAACCGGACGAGCACCTCGCCGGTCACCCATCGAACTCCCTGCCGAAGGTCCCTCGGCTTCGCCTTGGCCGTTGTCCTACCGCCGGGAGCCGGTACCGCACCACTGGGTGCGGCGAACGAAGACAGCACCATCAGCGCGGCGAGAGCCGAGGTGGTCACGATCGCGGGTCTCTTCATCTGGCGGCTCCCTGTGCTCGATTGATCCGCGCTACGACGCGGCTGATCCTCTGGAGCGCAGGCCATCCCGGGTTCGTCGTCGATGCGCCCTACGCAAGACCACTCAGAGACCTCCGGGGTTGCGCGAACGAGGCCATTTCCTTCTCCATTTTTTGTCTGAAGCATGGCTTCGCGGTCGCCCACACTCGATTACGAACATCGGGCGGTTACCGGAGATTCCGCGAAAGCAGGGGAGCGCGCAACCTTTCGGCCGTCGGGGCCGTCTTTCTCTGAACATCGACTTGAACCGAATCCATCGAGAGCGTTGAGACGCACGCGGCCGCGAAGGCTGGGAAGGAGGAACGGGATGGCGCCGATGAGGAGCGACGAGATCTGGGACTATCGCTGGGGGCAAGTGCAGATCCTGGTGGTGCGAGGAGATCTGGACGCCTATTTGGCGGTGGATCTGAGCGCTTACCTCGAGCGCGCTCTCGCCGGCTCGCCGGCCGAGGTGCTCGTCGATCTCGAGGAGGTGAGGTTCATGGATGCCGCTGCCCTGGGAGTACTGGAGTCTGCTCTCCAGCGGGCGCGAGCGCATGGCGGGGACCTGCGCTTGGTTGCACCGAGCGCACCGGTGGACCGTCTGCTGCGTCTCACTCACATGGAGGGCCATTTTCCGGTCGAGAGCGATCTGATCGCGGCCTTCGAGCGGAGCGCGGGCATCGCCGATCCGCAGAGCGAATCGGGGTGCGATGGCGCGGCTTAGCTCCATCTGATCGTGGAGCGAGCGTGAGCGCCCGATGCGGCCAGCCGGTCCTCAAGGACCCACTGTCGTACTATCCAACACGCCGAAGGACGCTCCGAACCCTCTGACCTCAAAGGAGGCAGCGATGGCCGCCGTCGATTACTTCCTCAAGATTGACGGCATCCCCGGCGAAAGCCAGGACGCCAAGCACAAGGACGAGATCGACGTCAACGCATGGTCTTGTCTAGTGCTTCCAAGCGGACCGGGGCAACTGTCGGCGGAGCCCTTTTGCTAAGAAGGTCGATCCACGGCGTAGAGCACCATGTGACAGTGCGCCCCGGGGGTTCTTGCGAGCACCTTGCCGGTAAGACGACCGAGGGAGTTGGGTGCTCTCCGGCCGGTTTCAGTCGTGCGCACCATGACCTTGCCGAATTCGTAGAACAAGCCTCCGACGCCGTCTATGGGCGAGACCTCAATGATCCTGAAACCAGTTCGCCCCAACTCGTGCGTGAACTGCTCGGACGTAAAGCGGTACTCGAAGAAGGGACCGGTGGCGGGCCAGCGCGCAAAGCGATCACCCGCCCGAGTGACTTGCCCGTCCTCGCGTCCGAGCGCAGAGATGGAGGCTCGGACGACGTCCTCCCTTCCCTTGGAACCCGTCCCGGCGCCCGGCTTGATACCGTCGCTGAACCTTCTGGCGAGGCTCCCGATGCGGTAGGCCCCGGACGCTCCCTTCGCCCGTCTGATCCAATTGAGAAAGGGAACGGTGATCACCGCCCTGGCACCCGGACGCATCACCCTGAACATCTCATGCAGAGCGGCGCGCGGACCCTCACGGAAGTGCTCCACGACTCCGAGGCTGATCAAACCGTCGAAGGAGCCGTCGTCGAACGGCAATGCGGACACATCACCGCGGCGAACATCCAGCAGAGGGGCGATCGCATTGACGCTTTGTACTGCGTCCTCGGAGAGTTCGATCCCTACGATGTCCTCGTAACCTCGTTTCCCAAGAAAGGCCACGAATCGCCCGAGGCCACAGCCGGCTTCCAGGATGCGGCCGTCCCCGGGGATGTGCCTCAGGATGTAGGGCGTAGCGGCATCCGATTCACAGCTAGCAACCAAGGCGTCGAACTGATCTGCGTCCCAGCGGAACGGAATGTTCACGAATCAGGTTCGCCGCGGGACACTAGGAACGGGCGACACGGCCGGCCATCTCCTCCCAGAACCGTCTGGTGGCCTTCCTGCTCAGGCCGCCATCGGTGACTCTTTTCCACTTGGGTCTGCGCGCCGCGGCCAACTCCAGGCAGAAACCCCGACTGAGGGAGCTCCGTCCGGCCGCCGACCCGATGTGATCAGGATAGGGGCAGAGGTCGAACTCGCACCGGCAACCGTCGACGAACTCGGATCGATCGCGCGAACCGTGCAGGCATCGGGGGAGGCGTTGCTCTTGGCGCATGGTCCCCTGGGTCTCAGAGTCGATTCGATCCTGCTCGATCAGCGTGAGAAGCATCACAACCTCGGCAACGAGGGCGTTTGCCTCGGGATCGAGTTCGCTCGTCGCTCGAGAGATGACGACGTTCTCATCCACCCATACAAACGGTTTCCAGCGTTCCGATTTCACCGCCTTGAGGCACAGTTGCGCCGCGCGACGCACGAACGGATGTCGATCCGGATCTCCGGCCTCCACACTCAGCGTGCTCTCGGCGAGTCGCAGTCGCTCGCGCAGACTCCTGAGCTCCTCCTGATCGAAGTCAGATGGACGTTTCGAGGTCTCTCTAAGGAGTGACTTGACGGCGATACTTCTGAGGCTGATCGCATGCAACAGCATTATCCGCGAGTAGAAGAAATCCGCCCGCTCGAGGAAGTGCTGTAGCTGATCGAATCGAAGGCCGTGCTCGTCTATCGGCGCGCGGTTCGAATCATGAAGAGCGTCGATCTTCATTCCCTGAGCCAGGGAGGCCTGAATCCCTTGGTGCACCTCCGGCTGCGAAACGATGTCGATGAGACGTCCCACGTAGGACTCGAGTTGGTCGCGTTCCGGTCCGTGCAACGTCGATGAAAGGGCCGGAAGCAGCCATCCAAGAATTGCGACGCCGAAGTGGAGGGTGTTCTTGGGATCGGTGGGAGTTTCCTTTTCACCAAACTCGATCAGGGGTTCGATGTGAGAGTGGAAGGCGCTCAAGGCCGAGGGACCGCCGTCTATCAACGCTTGAGAGGCCTCCCACCTGGCCGCGTAGTCTCAGACCTCTGGACATAGGGCGTCAAGGTTTGTGGATAAATAAACGTGCATTTTAGCCCGTAGGAATGTAAGCTGGAGGGGTGAACGACACCTCTCAAGTGGCTCTCTTCCAACCCGCGCAACTGC
>JBOGWW010000139.1:0-9367 GCA_050693655.1 Actinomycetota bacterium
CGACGCCGCCATCCTGTTCTCCGACATCGTCGTCCCGTTGCTCGCGATGGGGGTGGACGTGGAGATCGTCGAGGGCGTGGGGCCCGTCGTCGCGCGTCCCGTTCGTTCCGCCGACGACGTGGACGCCTTGGTTCCCCTGGTCCCGGAGGAGGGCGTGCCCCAGGTCATCGAGTCGGTGAGATTGCTGACCCGCGAGTTGAAGGTTCCCCTCATCGGATTCGCCGGCGCTCCCTTCACGCTGGCGAGTTACTTGATCGAGGGACGACCGAGCAAGGATCACGCGCTGACGAAGTCCTTCATGCACTCTCAACCCCACGCATGGATCCGCCTGATGGACGTTCTCGCCGACTCCGTTTTGGCCTACCTCCGCGCTCAGGTCGCGGCGGGTGCCTCCGCGCTGCAGCTCTTTGATTCCTGGGCTGGAGCGCTCGACGCCGACGACTACAACGCGCACGTCGCACCGGCGGTGACCAAGATCTTCGAGGGACTTTCGGACGAGGGCGTGCCCCGCATCCTCTTCGGGGTTACTACCGGCGAGATCCTCGGCGACATGGCCGCGACGGGACCGGACGTGATGGGCGTTGATTGGCGCGTGCGTTTGGATTCGGCCCGCGCGCGCATGCCTCTGAACATCACGGCACTGCAGGGCAATCTCGATCCCGCGCTCTCTCTCGCGCCCTGGGAGGTACTCGAAGCCAGGGCCCGTTCGATCCTCGAGCGGGGCGGGGGCCGGGGTCACATCTTCAATCTCGGTCACGGGGTGCTTCCGTCTTCCGACCCCGCCGTGCTGGCGCGCCTCGTCGAGCTCGTGCACGCTTGGAGACCATGACACCCGGCGAACGCAAGCGCGTCATCGTGGTCGGGGGTGGGATCGCAGGACTGGCGGCGGCACACCGGCTGAGGGAGCATGCCGATGTCGTCGTGGTCGAAGCCGCGGACCAGCCGGGCGGAAAGGTAGCCACGCGCGCGATCGACGGAGTCACATTCGAGAGCGGTCCCGATTCGTTCGTGGCGCGCGAGCCGCACGTGCCGAAGCTCGCGGCCGATGTGGGCCTGGCCGACGAGCTGGTAGCGCCCGCCGTCTTCGGGGCACACATCTGGTCGGGCGGCAAGCTCAAGCGGGTGCCACCCGACTTCGTCTTCGGCCTGCCCACGTCGCCCCCGGCCGCATTGCGTTCGGGACTGCTCAGTGCAAGGGGTGCCCTCAGGGCCGCGGGAGATCTCGCGTTGCCGGGTCCGCTGGCCGGTCCCGATATCTCCATCGGTGACTTCGTGCGGCGTCGCTTTGGTTCCGAGGTACTCCATCGCTTGGTGGATCCATTGCTGGCCGGCACGCGAGCGGGACGGGCAGACGACATCAGCCTGGCGGCCGCGCTACCCCAAGTCGACGCGCTCGCACGCAGGCACCGGAGCCTCTTCGCCGGGCTGGCCAAGTCGAAGAGGGCCGGGGTGGCCGTGGGAGGTCCACCCCCTTTTCTCGCGCCGCTAGGAGGAATGCGCCGGCTGATCGATGCTCTGGTCGACGACCTGGCAAACGGGATCGAGTTCCGCACCTCCGCTCGAGCGGAGCGAATAGAGCGCGCCTCGGGCGCCTACCGGTTGCGTCTCGAAGGAGGTCACAAGATCGAGGGAGAAGCGCTGATCCTCGCGGTTCCCTCTTACGTGGCATCCGCCCTGTTGAACGAGCTCAGCCCGGGGGCGGCCGCCGAGCTGGCCGGTATCGACTATGCCGGCGTGGCCACGGCCTGCTTCATCTGGCCTCCGGGATCGGTCGACCTTCCGCCGGACGCCAGCGGGCTGCTGGTTCCCAGCCGGGAGGGTCGCACCCTCGCCGCCGCCACCTGGTTCTCGAAAAAGTGGCCCCACCTGGCCCCCGCGGACGGCCGCATCGTGGTCAAGGCCTTCGCCGGGCGGGCGGCCGGGGATGCCGAGGTCGGCCTGGACGACGACGGTCTACTCGCCGCGCTGCTGGACGACCTCAGTGCCGTCCTCCGAGTGCGGGCTCGGCCCCTTACGGCTCAGGTGACTCGCTGGCCCCGGGCACTGCCTCAATACGCCGTGGGACACCTCGACAGGATGCAACGCATCGAGGATGCGCTGGGGGCAACTCCCGGCGTCCTGCTCGCGGGAGCCGCCTACAGGGGAACGGGTATCTCGGATTCCGTGAAGAGCGCGGTGCAGGCGAGCGACCGGATAATTGGTGCCCCCGCGCTACCCTAGGCAGTGGGGGACGACGCCCGAGGCGTCGAATTAGAGGCGCCGCCGGCGCGAAGGAGCAGATCGAGTGACCGAGGAAACGATCTTTGCGAGTTATCCGGTCTTTCGAGCCATGCCGGAGCTGTCACGGGACATCGACAGAGAAACGGCTGCTAAGGAAGTTCAGGCCTTGCTCGACGACTACGCCGACCGCGTCGAGACGCGGGGAGCTTATTCGACCGCCGGATTCAGCCCCACGGCCGACCTGATGTTCTTCTGGGTGGGGCGCGATGCCGAGGTTCTGCAACGTCTGCTGGTCGATTTCCGTCACACCCAACTGGGGCGCGTGCTGCGCCAGCGAGAGATGTTTCTCGGACTGGTACGTCCGGCGGAGTTCAGTCCAGACCATCTTCCTGCGTTCGTGCAGGGAAAGGAACCGAAGAAGTACCTCAACGTGTATCCGTACGTGCGCACGCCGGACTGGTATTTGCTCGACCCTTCGGAGCGGGGCAATCTGTTACAGGAGCACGGCAAAGGGGGCCGAGAGTTTCCCGATGTCTGGGCCAACACCACCAGCGCCTTCGGGTTGGGTGACTACGAGTGGATCCTCTGTTTCGAAGCCGACAGTCCCGAGCGCATCGTCGAGCTCCTGCGCCGGCTGCGCGCCACCGAGGCGCGTCGCTACACGAAGCTCGAGATTCCCTTCTTCACCGGCATCCGTAAGGACATTGCCGCAGTGGTCAACGATCTTCCCTGACCAGGATGAGCCAGCGCTCTTACGGCGCGCACGACGACGACGCGCGCAACTACGACGCAGTTCTGTACCTGAGCTTCGGCGGTCCGGAGGGACCCGACGACGTGCTTCCCTTCCTGGCCAACGTCACGCACGGTCGAGGGGTTCCGCGCGCGCGGCTCGAGGAGGTGTCGGAGCACTACCAGTTGTTCGGAGGAGTCAGCCCCATCAACTCTCAGAACCGCGCCGTCATCGGTGCCCTGCGAGAGGAACTGCGGCGCCGCGGGCCCAACCTGCCGGTCTACTGGGGGAATCGCAACTGGCATCCGCTGCTCGCCGACACCATGAAGCAGATGCGCGACGACGGGGTGAAGAGGGCCGTCGCCTTCGTCACGAGCGCGTACAGCTCCTACTCGGGCTGCCGCCAGTACCGGGAAGACATCGCTCGAGCTCAGTCGGTGATCGGGCAGGGGGGGCCGAAGGTCGACAAGCTGCGCGTGTTCTACAACCACCCCGGATTCATCGAGCCTCAGGCCGAGAACGTCAACGTCGCTCTGGAGGCCATCCCCGCGCACCGGCGCCGAGCGGCGCGTCTGGCATTCACCGCGCACAGTGTCCCGGCTCAAATGGCCGACACGAGTTCGTACACCCAGCAGCTGTCCGAGGCCTGCAGGCTCGTCGTCGAACGCCTCGGCCACGATCACGACTGGGAGCTGGTATGGCAGAGCCGCAGCGGGCCCCCCCAGGTGCCCTGGCTCGAACCCGACATAACCGAGCACATAGAGAAACTGCACTCGGCGGGGGTGGGGGATCTAGTCATCGTGCCGGTCGGCTTTGTCTCGGACCATCTCGAGGTGCGCTTTGACCTCGATGTCCAGGCGGCCGAAGCCGCAGCACGTCTGGGCATCAACATGGTGCGAGCGTCCGCCGTGGGCGCGCATCCACGCTTCATCCGAATGATCCGAGATCTCATCGCCGAACGAATGTCGGCATCACCCGAGCGCACCGCTCTGGGGAGCTGCGGGCCCAGCCATGACATCTGCGGCGCAGCCTGTTGTCCGGCCCCCGTGCGCCCGGGGAGACCGAAGGGCTAGCTCGATCCCGCTCCGGCTCCCGGACGGGAGTCGCCGCGCTCGCGTTTCATCTCGAAGAAGTAGTCCCGGCGCGTCAGCCATTCGAAGTGATCCCAGAGCTCTCCCGCCGCCTCTCCCGTGGGAGCGACGGTAAGGACCGGGCCGAAGATGCCCTCACCGGTGGGCAGCACGATCGTCGGCACCCCGAAACAGCCGACGCTCGTGGCGACTGCGTGATGCTCCTCCAGGACCTCCTTGGCCGTCACGTCGTCCGCCATTGCAGCGTCGGCAAGATCGTCGCTCAGTCCCACATCGCCGAGAGCCGCGCGCAACAGCCCGATGCCCTTGGACTCGCCGCGCTCGTGAGCTCGCTCGCCGATCGCCCGGTAGAGAGCACCCGCGGTGTCGTTGCCCCTGGTGCGTCGCACGAGAGCCAGCGTCCGCAACTCCACCGTCCCCCTCGCCTCGGGGTCCCTGAGGGGGTTCGACTCGGATTTGTTCTGTTCGCGCAGCGAGAAGAAGGCCCACTCGATCTCGATGTCCCTCACCCGTTCGACCTCTCGAATCCATTTCGAGGTCTGCCACGCCCAGGGACAGACGGGGTCGAAGTGAAAACGGACGGTTGCGGTCATGAGAGCCTCCTTGATTCTAAAGGATGGGCACGAGCTAATCCTGGCTGTTGCGGTGCTGCTCCTCTCGAGTCACGTTCCAGCGGCGCGGAGCTATGAGGTCGTCCGCGGCCTCCGGCCCCCAGGAGCCCGGCGCATAGCGGTGCAGCGGCGGCGGGTCGTCGATCACCCCCTGAACGACCTCCCAGGTCCGCTCGAGGCCGTCTCCGCGCGTGAACAGGGTTCGTTCGCCCAACAGCGCGTCGTTGATGAGCTGCTCGTATGCGCCCATCAACTCCGAGCCGTAGGCCGCGTCGTACTGGAAGTTCATCCGTGCGGGCCCGAGCTCGATCTCGGGACCGGGCTTCTTGGCCAAGAAGGTTATCGAGACGCCCCCCTCCTGGCCGAGCTGAAAGGTCAGGTGGTCGCGTTCGAACCACACGGACTCGGCCTCTCGAAACATCTTGCGGGGAGGCTCGTTGAAGGCGAGTGTGACCGTTTGGTGCTTCTCCTTGAGGCGTTTGCCCGTTCGCAGATAGAAGGGCACTCCCGACCAGCGCCAGTTGTCGATGTGGATGCGGGCCGCGACGAAGGATTCGGTGTCGCTGTTGGGATCGACCCCCTCCTCGTCCCGATAGCCCTCGTACTGACCCCGGATCACATCATCGACCGTCAGCGCTCGTATGGACTCGAATACCTTGGTGGTCTCGTCCGCCAAGGGTTTCGGTTCGAGCGCGTAGGGAGGTTCCATCGCGACGAAGCTGAGTACCTGGAGAAGGTGCGTGACGAGCATGTCTCTAAGCGCGCCGACGCCCTCGTAGAAGCCCGCTCGCTGTTCCAGGCCCAGTGTCTCGGGCACATCTATCTCGACGTGGTCGATAAACCCTCGGTTCCAAACGGGCTCGAACATGCCGTTGGCAAACCGGAAGGCGAGGATGTTCTGGACCGCTTCTTTCCCCAGGAAGTGGTCGATGCGGAAGACCTGCTCCTCGTCGAAGTAACGATGCACGAGCGTACTGAGCTTGCGGAAGGTCTCCATGTCGGTCCCAAAGGGCTTCTCGAACACGATCTTGGAGCCGATGTTCAGCTCCGCCTCGCCGAGAGCTCGGGTCAGGACCGGGAAGGCCTTGGGAGGCACGGCCAGATACGCAACCAGCCGAGAGACACCTCCAAGCTCCTTGTCGGCGGTGCGTATCGCGGTGGCCAGAGGCTCGGGGTCGTCCGCGGTAAAGGACCCCGACACATAGGTCAGCCGTTCGGCAAACCGAGCCCAGCAATCGCCCTCCGGCTTGCAGCGCCCGAACTTCGCGATGGCGTCCCTCGCGAACCGGTCGAACTCCTCGTTGGTGAAGTCGCCCCGCGAGTTCCCGATGATCCTGTAGTCCTCGGGCAGCAGACCCTCGTTCTCCAGGTGGTACAGAGCCGGCAGCAGTTTGCGCTGCGCCAGGTCTCCGTTGCCCCCGAAGATCACGATGACGTGCGGATCGGGACGCTGCAGGTGGTCCACGCCGGTCCTCGCTTCCTCTTGAGAGAACGCCTCTTCCTGACGCTAACGCTCGTTGGCTCGCTAGCAGAACACGCGTGGGGCTCGTGAGAGTGGGCGACTTATCATGGACCTTCCGACACCAAACTCCGAGCCGCGCACCTCAGGGTGCGCACAGGGAGGACCAATGTCCACTAGTTCGCACTCGGGCAGCGACCCCTTTGGGGCCCGGGCCTCACTCCAAACCCAATCCGGTTCGCTCGACTTCTTTCGGCTGGCCGTTCTCGAGGAACGGGCGGAGGCCAAACTCGAGAGGATCCCCTCGACGATCAAGGTTCTGCTGGAGAACCTCCTGCGTACTTCGGGCACCGAGCATGCCTCCGAGGAAGAGGTCAACTCGCTCGCCGTGTGGGGCCAGAAACCGATCGAGGACCGCGAGTTTCCGTTCTCGCCCTCGCGCGTCATCCTCCAGGACTTCACCGGTGTGCCTGCGGTGGTCGACCTGGCCGCGATGCGGGCGGCGATGGAGCGGGAGGGCGGAGATCCCGGCAAGGTGGACCCGCTCGTGCCCGTGGATCTCGTCATCGACCACTCCGTCCAGGTGGATGCCTTCGCGAACGAGAACGCGTTCAGGATCAACGTAGAGCGAGAGTACGAGCGCAATCACGAGCGCTACTCGCTGCTGCGTTGGGCACAACGGGCCTTCAACGGCTTCCGGGCAGTGCCTCCCGGCATGGGCATCGTGCATCAGGTCAACCTCGAGTACCTCGCCGGTGTGGTGGGAACGATGAAGGACGATGCCGGTGTGTTCGCCGTGCCCGACACTCTCGTCGGTACGGACAGCCACACCACCATGATCAACGGCTTGGGGGTGCTGGGCTGGGGTGTCGGTGGCATCGAGGCGGAGGCGGCGATGCTGGGACAACCACTGCCGCTCGTTACGCCCAAGGTCGTCGGATTCAAGTTCACCGGAGCGCTGGCGACGGGCGTAACCGCGACCGACCTCGTGCTGACCGTCACCGAGATGCTCCGCAATCACGGGGTCGTTGGAAAGTTCGTGGAGTACTACGGGACGGGTCTGTCCAGTCTGTCGGTCGCCGACCGCGCGACGCTCTCGAACATGTGTCCCGAGTACGGGGCAACGGCGGCGCTGTTCCCCATCGACCAGCAGACGCTGACCTACATGCGCCTGACGGGACGCAAGGCCGATGTGATCGACCTCGTCGAGCGTTACGCCAAGGAACAACAGATGTTCCGCACCGACGACGTTTTAGATCCGGAATTCACGGAGCAGCTGGAGCTGGACCTCTCGTCCGTCGAGCCGAGCCTCGCGGGCCCCCGGCGCCCGCAGGACCGGGTGACCCTTTCCGGGGTATGGGGCAGCTTCCGCGCCGTCTACGGGAAGGACATCGACGAACGCAACCCCGCGGTCAAGGTGCAGATCGAACGCTGGCTGAGCGAGGGTGGAAGCGCTCAGAAGCCGCACACTCCGCACCACGCCCAAGCCGGTGAGCACGCCGAAGTCGAGGTCAACGGAGGGGTGGACCTCAAACATGGCAGCGTGGTAATCGCCGCGATCACGTCGTGCACGAACACCTCGAATCCTTCGGTGATGATGGGGGCCGGGCTGCTCGCCAAGAACGCCGCCGAGCGAGGCCTCGGAAGCAAGCCATGGGTCAAGACCTCGATGGCCCCGGGCTCGCGCGTCGTCACCGAGTACCTGACGAAGTCGGGCCTCATGCACGATCTCGAGCGTCTGGGCTTTCACGTGGTCGGCTACGGCTGCACGACGTGCATCGGCAACTCCGGGCCGCTGCCGGAGCCCATCGCGGAGGCTATCGACGAGCACGACCTGGCGGTCGTCTCGGTTCTCAGTGGTAACCGTAACTTCGAGGGGCGCATCCACCCGCAGGTCAAGGCGTCCTACCTGGCGTCGCCGCAGCTGGTAGTCGCCTATGCGCTGGCGGGTACGGCGGACATCGACCTGACGAAGGACCCGCTCGGAACCAACCCCGACGGAAAGGACGTCTTCCTGGAGGACCTGTGGCCCACGCCGGAAGAGGTCAAGGCCGCCATCGACCAGGTCGACACCGACATGTTCGAGAGGGAGTACGGCAAGGTCTTCGACGGGGACGAGCACTGGCAGCAGCTCCCGTCGCCCACCGGTGAGCTGTTCGAGTGGGATCCCGCTTCGACCTACGTACAGGAACCGCCCTTCTTCACCGATCTGGGCACCGAGCCGAGTGAGCCTACCGATATCGAGGGGGCGCGCGTGCTCGTCAAGGTCGCCGACTCGGTCACGACCGATCACATATCCCCCGCCGGCTCCATCGCATTCAAATCACCCGCCGGTGTGTTCCTGCAGGAGCGCGGCGTCGAGGTGCGGGACTTCAACAGCTACGGCAGCCGGCGCGGCAACCACGAAGTGATGATGCGCGGCACCTTCGCGAACATCCGGTTGCGCAACGAATTGGTGACCAAAGAGGGCAACTGGACGATCCACCACCCCAGCGGCGAGGAGATGCCGATCTTCGACGCGGCGATGCGCTACGCCGAGGAGACCGTTCCGCTGGTCGTCATCGCCGGCAAGGAGTACGGCTCCGGCAGCTCGCGCGACTGGGCGGCCAAGGGGCCGCGGCTTCAGGGCGTGCGGGCGGTTATCGCGGAGAGCTTCGAGCGCATCCACCGCAGCAATCTCGTCGGAATGGGGATTCTGCCGCTTCAGTTCTTGCCGCGAGAAAACGCCGCAACGCTGGGGCTGGACGGAACCGAGACCTACGACTTCACCGGGATCGCAAGCGGCCTGGAACCCCACGCAGAGATCTCGGTGAAGGCGACCAACCCGAGGGGCGAGATCACCGAGTTCTCGGTCGAGGCGCGCATCGACTCCGAGGTCGAGATGGACTACTACCGTCACGGAGGCGTGCTGCAGTACGTGCTGCGGAAGATGCTGGCCGGCTGACCGGCCGGAGCCTGGTGTCGCCGCCTCAGGCGGGTTTGCTCGAAGTTTGGTGAACACTGCCCGCTCAATGGGCAGGGATCCCCAGACCGTCCTTCGGCGGGCCCACGGCTCCAATTGGGCGGACGGATCAGGCCGGGTCCCCGGATTCCTCCCTTAGATACCCGGTTTTGCCTTTTTCCCCGGCCCGGGAGCTAGCCGTCTCCGCTCGGTAGGCCGCTGCCGGGAGATTCGAGCAGGCGCACGCGGTTGACCTTCCAGCCGGCGTCGCTCTCGAGCATCTCGATGTTCATGCGTACGGTGTCGGTCTTAGGC
>JBOGWW010000140.1:0-2769 GCA_050693655.1 Actinomycetota bacterium
GAGTCACCCTTGCCTGCGATGGGCAGGACCTGGTGTGCGATGCGCGGTCCCAGGTCGCGGGCCGGGTTGATGGCGTACCCCGTCGGGCCACCCAGCGAGAGACCGATGGCGAAAACGAGGAGACCGACGAGCAGTGGCGTGAGGCCCGACTCGATCGATGCCGCATTATCGGCGTATGTCAGTGCGAGAACACCGAGCAACAGCATCGCAGTACCGATGACCTCGGTGACGAAGTTCGCCGCGGGGTTGCGGATCGCGGGTCCGGTGGAGAACACGCCCAGCTTCAGACCCGGATCTTCGGTTACCGCCCAGTGCGGCAGGTAGGCCAGGTAGACGAGCACGGCACCCAAGAAAGCTCCGACGAACTGCCCCCCGAGATACTGAGGCACGTCGCCCCAGGCCACGCCCTGGTCCGTGAAGGCGAGGCCGAGGGTGACCGCGGGGTTGATGTGGGCTCCGCTGAACGACCCGGCGGCGTAAACGGCGAGCGCAACCGCCATTCCCCACCCGAAGGTGATCACGATCCAGCCCGCGTTTTGGGCTTTGGACTGATTCAGCAGCACCGCTGCAACTACGCCATCACCGAGCAGAACCAGGATGCCCGTGCCGATCACCTCGGCAACGAAGATGTTTTCCATGCTCCCCCTTCCCGAAGACTCAACTCCAGAACGGTTCCGACGAACGACCGAAATGCTGCCCTCGGAGGAGCATGATGCCGGCCGGCCAAACTGTTCCGGGCTTCATTGCGCGACCCAGCCGAGCCTGCCCTCCGAATGGCTTCGACCCTCTGATGCGACTTCAACTCCCAGCCGCGAAAAAGTCAAGCAAAGATTGAAACCGACATCGTTTCGAGGCGCGCGTTCGACAATTCAGATGTCTGTTCCCAATTCGGACTATCGACGCGACACGGGACGGCTCTGGTGACGCTGAGTAATTGCAACTAAGCGGAGGGTCTCCACTCGGCGCGCATCTCGAGCATCGCCGCTTCGACGCGGTTGCTCAGTGCCCGGTGATGCTCGTCCGGCTGCGGACGAAGCGGGGAGCCGAAGCGCACCGAGACGGGATGCTTGCGCGGCCAGCCCCTCCCCACGGGCATCGCCTCGTACGTACCACTGACATGGATCGGGACAATCGGTAAATCGCTGGAGATCGCCATGAACGCGGCGCCGGGCTTGAGCCTCGCCAGCTGCCCGTCGCGCGAGCGCGTTCCCTCGGGATACAGCAGGAGGTTCCACCGGTCGCTCACCAGCCGGTCGATGCGGTCCGCCGTGGTCTTGGACACCCCGCCCTTGCGCTCGATCGGCACCGTGGCGAAGGACAGCGTGACCAGCCCGGCGACGAAGCGGTTCTGATAGAAGTAGTCGGCCGCGGCGATCGTGGCGGTGTGCTGCCGCCAGGGGCGCGGGAGGGCGCGCAGGATGCTGGGCGTATCGAGATGACTCGAGTGGTTGGCCACGAAGACGACGGGTGGTTTGAGGGTGTCGAACAACTCGCCGCCGAGCGTGATCGGTTTTGTGTAGTGGTCGATGAGGGGGCCGAGCGTGTAGTTGACGATGATCTCGCGGGCCACGCCGGCGGCCGGAGTTCGGGCCCACGACGTGTCGAACTGTTCACCCTTGCGTCCCATGTTTGACCCTCTGCGCTAGTTGTGGTTCAGACCCCTTGACCCTGCCGGGCAGTGTACTCCTCGGTCGGAGGCCGGCCCGAACGGCGGTGGTGGCCTAACTGGGTGCGGCCGATTTGCCGGTACGAGGCCGCCTGCGGTCGGGAATCAACGGCTTGAGGCTGGCTACGAGCTCGGCGATGCGGTTGGTGACGTCGTCGCCGGCGGGCGCCCAGTCCTCCGCACTGTGGGGGTCGCCTTCGTAGACCACCGGAGGCCCAAAACGAATCGCGAGGTCCTGCTTTGGCTTCCAGTTGCGTTTGAAGCTCTTCGGCCACACGTTCGCCGTCCCCCACACGCCGCACGGGATCACCGGAGCGCCGGAGCGAAGCGCCAGACGCGGAGCTCCCGTCTTGGATGGCAGGGGCCGGAGATCCGGGTCGGTGGTCACGGTGCCCTCCGGGAAGATGCAGACGACCTCGCCTCGCTCGAGCGCCGCGTAGGCTTCCTCTAGCGCCTGGATGGCATTGCGCGTCCCCCGCTGGACCTCGATCTGGCCGCAGCCGCGCAGAATCCAGGCGATTCTGCGATCGTGCATCAATTCTGACTTGGTCAGAAACCGGGGCCGGCGTCCCGCCTGCACGACCCCGTACGCCACCGCCAGCGGGTCGAGGTACGCGATGTGATTTGCGGCCACGATCGCCGGACCCTTCTCCGGGATGTTCTCGACTCCCTCGACGTGCCATCGAAACCACGCTCGAAGTGACGGGATGATGACCGCTTTAGTCATGACGTAAATGGGTTCCATCGTCGGGTTCCATTCTGCCCCATCCACCGGGCACTGAGACAGGTGCCTACAATGTCCGGCGTGAAGGGCGACCATATGAAGATCGCTCAGCTATCCGACATCCATTGCGGGCACCCGATGTTCGACGGTGAGCTACTGGACCACGCCATCGAGGAGATCATCGAACTGAAACCCGACCTCGTCGTGGTTGCAGGAGACCTCACCTCCGAGGGCTACGCGCCCCAGTTCCGGCAGGCCAAGCGTTTCTTGGATCGCCTCGAGGGCCTCGAGATGGTCGTCATTCCCGGAAACCACGATTTGATGAACGTCGGCTTCCTCCACTTCCGCGACTCCTTCGGCAAGTCCGACAGCGTGGTGC
>JBOGWW010000141.1:0-4840 GCA_050693655.1 Actinomycetota bacterium
TCCGAGAGCAGGAGCACGTCGCCCGGCACGACCTCATCGGACGGAACGCTTTGCTCGACCCCATCGCGCACGACCGCAGAAGTCGCCGCGGCCATGCGCTGGAGGGCGGCGACGGCCTGCTCGGCCCGGGCCTCTTGAACGTAGCCGAGCACGGCGTTCGCGATCAGGATGACCCCGATCACGATCGCCTCGAACGGCGCCCCTTCCGCCCCCTCGAGCGCCCAGGTCGCAACCGAGATGACGACCGCTGCTAGAAGGAGGAACACGAGGGGGTCTACGAACTGTGCGAGCAGCTTGCGCCAGGCCGGAACGGGCGCTACGGGGTCGAGACGGTTCGGGCCGCCACGCGCCAGGCGTGCTGCCGCCTCGGCGCTCGTCAGCCCCGCTGCGGGGTCGGTTTCGAGCGAAGTCGCCACCGCGGCGCCGTCGGCCAGCCAGGCCTCGCTCAGCGAATCGCTCGACAGAGCTTTGCTCAATTGCGGGGGCCGTCGGTCACGTGTTGGCTGCGCAGTGGACTCATCCGAGCGTTAGCCTACGCGCAGCCGCCGGGTGCTTGATCTCCTCTCGTTTCGTTCCGCACACCGGAATAACCCGAGCGAAGTTCGGCGCATCGGACGCGTCTGCGGCAGGCCGACGGTCCGTCTTCCACACCGAACCAAGCCGTCATTCGCTCAGGCGCCGTCTGAAGAAGGGGATGAGCCCCCCGACCAGCAGTAGATCGATCTGGCGCTTAGACAAACTGTGTTTGAGTTCGTAGCGTTGGCTCGGCCCCTCGGCCACCACGAGGCGATCGTCTGAGGCCAGCGCTTCTCGGAGACCCGACAGCCTCATGACGTCACCCTGCTCGATCGAGTCGTAGTCGGCTTCGTCGCGGAACTCGAGCGCCACGATCCCGAAGTTGGCGAGGTTTTGCCAGTGGATACGCGCGAAGCTCTTGGCTACCACCAGCCGGAGCCCCAACCAGCGTGGCGCGATGGCCGCGTGCTCCCGGCTGGAACCCTGCCCGTAGTTGTTGCCGCCGACGACCATGTGACCGTCGCCCGAATCCCTGAGTTTGGCCGCCTTGGCGGGGTAATCCTCGTCGATCTGGTAGTAGACGAACTCGGAGATCTTCGGGATGTTGCTGCGATAGGGCAGCACCCGTTGACCCGCCGGCATGATCTCGTCGGTCGATATGTTGTCTCCGACCTTCAGCAGCACCTCGAGCTCCAGGGTATCGGGCAGCTCTTCGAAGTCGGGCAGGCTCGAGATATTGGGTCCCTTCACCAGCTCGACGCGGTGGCCTTCCTCGGGAGGGGGCTGGAGCATTTCGGTGTTGACCGCCTGTTTTTCGGCGTCGAGGTCGAGTGACGGATAACTCATGTCGTAAAGTGACTCGAGCTCGCGGGGATCGGTGATTCGGCCGGTGAGCGCGCTCGCAGCCGCGGTCTCGGGCGAGCAGAGAAAGACCGAGTCCTCCTTCGTCCCCGATCGGCCGGGAAAATTGCGCGGCACCGTTCGGAGGCTGTTCTGTCCGGTGGCGGGTGCTTGGCCCATGCCGATACAGCCCATGCACCCGCTCTGGTGAATACGTGCGCCGGCCCGCACGAGCTTGCCGAGGAAGCTCATTCCGACCATGTTGCTCAACGTCTGACGCGACGTCGGGTTGATGTCGAAGGACACGCGCGGATGGGTCTGGCGTCCCGCGACGATCTCGGCGGCGATCGCGAAATCGCGTAGCCCCGGATTCGCCGAGGAACCGATGACGACCTGGTAGATCTCCTCCCCCGTAACTTCCGATACCGGTACGACGTTGCCCGGACTCGATGGCTTTGCGATGAGTGGCTGCAATGCAGAGAGGTCTAGTTCCTCGTCGATGTCGTAGCCCGCGTCCTCGTCGGCCAACAGCTCCACGAAGTCATCACCTCTTTCTTCGGACTCCAGGAAGCGCCTCACCTCTTCGTCGGCGGGAAAAACCGTGGTTGTCGCCCCGAGCTCCGCCCCCATGTTGGCGATGACATGGCGGTCCATCGGGCTTAGACTGCCGAGCCCTTCTCCGTAGTATTCGATGATGCGGCCTCGACCGCCCTTGACGTCGTGACGGCGAAGCATCTCGAGGATGACGTCCTTGGCGCTGACCCAGGGCGGCAAGTCACCGGCGAGCTTGACGCCCCAGATCTCGGGCATCGAAAGATAGAGCGGCTCTCCGACCATGGCCATCGCGACATCCAGCCCGCCGACGCCGACCGCCAGCATCCCTAGGGATCCCGCTGCCGGAGTGTGGCTGTCGGACCCCGCGAGCGTCTTGCCGGGAATGCCAAAACGCTGCATGTGCACGGGATGGCTGACGCCGTTTCCGGCCTTCGAGTACCAGATACCGAAGCGCCGGCAAGCACTCAATAGAAAGAGATGGTCGTCTGCGTTGAGTTCGTCTGCCTGCAGCAGATTGTGATCCACGTACTGCGCCGACAGCTCGGTCCGGACCCGGTCGAGATCCAGAGCCTCGAGCTCGAGCATGACCGTGGTTCCGGTCGCATCCTGGGTAAGCGTCTGATCGATCTTGAGACCGATCTCCTCCCCCGGCGACATGTCCCCGCTTACGAGGTGCGACTCGATCAGCTTCTGGGCGACGTTGAGACCCATCAGAAACCCCAGTCGTGACGGCTAAGAGCTGGCAGCATGTCTTCTCACCCTCGTCCTCGGCTCCGGATGCTTGATCTCCGTCCTTACCCAGTATGGCGCTTCGAATAAGGGCGACGAATGATCGCCTGATCGAAGGGGGAAGCCTGCGGCATCTCGTTCATGCAGGTTGGCAGACGGGACACCAGTAGGTCGTCCTTCCGGCGATTCGCGACCTATCGAGAGGGGTCCCGCATCGAGGACAGTGGGGTGACTTGGTGTCGCGGACTCCCGTCAGCCAGGATCGCTTTGGCGGCACCCGGCCCTCCTTGACGGAGTCGGTGAGCACCCTCCTCATCCTGCCGTGGAGCCGGATCAGTTCTTTGTCGTCGAGTTCGGCAGCCGATCGACCGGGTGCGATACGCGCTCGCCACAGGGACTCGTCTACCGTGAGATTGCCGAGACCGGCGATCGGACGCTGATCCATCAGAGCGGCCTTGATAGACCCTCTGCGATCGCCGACCCGTTGGATGAAGTCACGACGCGAAACCCTCAATGCATCCGGTCCCAGAGGTCCCGTCACCTCGGGGATCTCGTCCCGATTGCGCGCCAGCCACACGCCGCCGAGCTTTCGCATGGCCCTGTATCTCAGTTCGCCGTCGCCGAAGTGCAGCACCAGTCGATCGTGGGAATGCTCGTGTTGCTCGCGCGAAGCCCAGACGAGCTCTCCGGTCATGCCGAAATGAAAGATCAGGATGGGTTCGTCGGTTGGACACAGGAGCCATTTCCCATGTCGTTCAGGATTCTCAAAGCGGTGACCCTTGATCGCTCTGCCGCTCGCCTGGGGACTCGAGTTTCGAAGGATCTCGTCGATGGCGCTGAGACTCAGAACGCGTTTGCCGGCCGCGTGACGCCGAAACAACCTGCGCTGTCCCTCGACGTCGGGTAATTCCGGCACTCTTTTCAGGCTCCCGCGTAGACCCCCGGCACGGACTCGTCATGTTTCCCACGGCGCGCCCGGTTCAAGCGCTCGCGTCGCCCACAGGGGCGGGTGCGGAGATTTCCCTCAGCCGGCAAGGGCCCCGTTAGCACAGGCACAGAAGGGTAAAAGCCCTCATAGGCGGCCCGGAAGAAGGGCCCAGAACGCTGTCGAGGGCGGCAGAAGTCCAGTTGAGAGGAGCGATTCATATGTTCGGTCGTAACCGCGAACCGAAGCGGACCGGGCGCAAGTTGATTCTTACCGGGGGTGCCGTCGCGCTCGGTGCGTACCTGTTCGACCCCCGGCTTGGACGAACCCGGCGGGCCAAGCTCAAGGATCAGATCACCGGTGTGGTCCGGCGGGGAACGCGCGAGGCACAGCGCAGGGCCGAGTACGCACGCGGACAAGCCCAAGGGCTTCGCCACGTCGGCAAGACGGACTCACCTCCGGAGAACGATCCCGCTCTGACGGCGAAGGTGGAGAGCGAGGTCCTGTCGCGCTGGAAGTACCCCAAGGGTCAGATAAGCATCAACTCGGTGGCGGGTGTGGTCGAGCTTCGAGGCGTATGCGAATCGGAGGATCAGATCGATGACCTCGAACAGGAAGTGCGAAAGGTCACCGGCGTAGTGGACGTTCACAATTACCTCCACCTCCCCGGCACGCCGGCCCCGAACAAAGAGGATGTGCTCGAGTCGCGCGCTAAACAATAGGTCACCGGCGACCACGGAGTCGGAGGTTCAGCTCTTCTTTCCCGCTAGGGCTCGCTGCAACTGCTCCTTTGACATCTTGGAGCGACCTTCGACTCCACGCCTCTTGGCCTCTTCGTAGAGCTGCTGCTTCGTGCGGCCCTTGGGGCCGCGGGTGCCGGATCTCTGACCACCTCGCTGGGAGGAAGGTTTGTCCTGCACGGAAGCCTTGCTGGCCGTCTTCGACTGACCCTTCTGAGCACGCTCCTTCTGGACCGTACGCGCGGCGATCTCCCGTGCTCTGCCGGCGGACTTGCCCTGATCCTTCTGACTGTCCTTGATGTGCTCGTACTTTCGATCTTGCTTGTCGGTCCACTCGTCACGCGGCATTGCGGACTCCTTTGGCTGGGGGAATCTCGGTCCACAGGGCTCTTACCCCGAAAAACGGCCCTCCTGACATCGATGTAGGTCAAACCGCGGCCATTTCGTGAGGTAGACGCAACTCGACAGGCCCGCACGCGAGCATCACGAGCGCGATCGCGGCCTCAGCGGAATGGAACCCGTAAGCGCGCCGGAT
>JBOGWW010000142.1:0-2106 GCA_050693655.1 Actinomycetota bacterium
CGGAGCCCGTGCGCGGCGGGCGCGGTCCGCGAGCTGCTTGCTTTTCGAGTACGCCGCCGTTAGCGCGATCGCCGTTCCGGCACTACAGGCGATCGAGACCCACACCAGCGTGCTGTTGGCCCCCACCCAGCCGAAGCCCAGCGTTATCGACGCGACCATCAGGAGCACGAGGGAGCCGGCGATGAGCCCGACCACGGACTACTCCTCGTAGCGTCCGAAGAGCGAGCGCAGCGAGCGGCGCGCGGTGGTCTCCTGGTCCTCACCCTCGTGCTCGGGTGAGCCGCCCTCCGTTGTGGGCATGGTCTCTGGTTCGATGCGCCGTGTTGGTTCGGGGGCCTCGCCCCGGTTCGGGGGTTCGGCCGAGCCGGCCCCGCCGGGGCCTCGAGTTCGCGACTCGCCCGGAGGAACACCCGGGCCCGTCCGGCCCGGTTCCGGTTGGGGCGCCGGCCCGCCACCCTGGCCCTGCCGAACGGGCCGGGCCGCCGGGGACGTCCCCGCATTCGGCCGGCGCTCGCTCAACGACGTCAGGGAACGTTGCTGGTTGTCGAGAAACGCCTTCAGCTTCTGCTTCGTCTCGGTCTCGAGCGCGCGCAGCCGGTCGATCGAGGACTCGAGCTCGCGCTTCCGCTGCTCGCTCGTCCGCTCGGCCTCCTGGGACCTCTTGCGGGCCTCGGCCTCGAGCGAGGACGCCTTCGAGCGAGCCTCGTCCAACAGAGCGCGACCGCGTTCACCGGCCTCGGCGACCATCTTGTCCGCTCTGGAGCGCGCCGCCGCCACCGCCTCCTCGGCGTGGTGCTGGGCGGTGACCAGCGTCTTCTTGAGCATCTGCTCGCCCTCGCGCGCTTGCGACAACTGGCTCTCGAGCTCGCGCACCCGCGCCCCCAACGATTCGTTCGAGCGCTTGACTTGGTCGAGCGCTTCGGCCACCCGGTCGAGGAAGTCATCGACTTCCTCGCGGTTGTAGCCGCGCCACTCGTCGTGAAACTGCTTGTCGTGGATGTCTCGTGGGCCCAGTTCCATCTCAATCACCCTCCATCGGGGCAGTATCGCAGACGCTCGCGCCCCGTCGACGCCTGGCCGCGGTTAGCAGATGACGGATTGCAGGATTCGGATGAGGATGAAGACCACCAGGGGACTCAGGTCGAGCATGCCGAAGGGCGGGATGTAGCGCCGGGCGATACCCAGCACCGGCTCCGTGAGGTCGTAGATAACCCCGATGATCGGTCCCAGCCCGGAGGGAGGAGCACGGAACTGGGTGACGAAGCTGAGGATGATCCTGACGAAGAGGATGAGTACATAGATCGACAGGAGCTGGGAGATGAAGCAGCCGATATTCACGTGCCTCCGTAAGCCCTACAGTTGGTTGAAGAAGCCGCGCTCTTCCACGAGCCGCCTGCGTTCTTCGGCCGACACCTCGACTCCTTGAGGTGAGATGAGAAAGACCTTGTCCGCCACCGGTTGCATGGACCCCGACAACCCGTAGGCCAACCCGCTTGCGAAATCCACGAGCCGGCGCGCCAGCTCCGGGTTCGCGGCCTGCAGGTTCATGAGCACCGAGAAACCATTCCGGAACTTGTCCCCCACCTCTTGGGCATCGTTGAACGCGGTGGGAGTAACCAGGTGCACTCTCGGCACGCCCGTCATGCCCGAGGGCATGGCTCTGACGACTGCGTCACGGTCCCGCGACTCGACCTCTTCCTCGTCCCGGCCTCGTTTCCCTTCCCGATCGGGAAGCCTGCGCACGGGCGCGTTGCGACGGTCCCCTTCCTCGTCCGGCCCGAAGTCGTCGTATGCGTACTCGTCGTACTCGTCGTCCTCGGCCAGCCCGAGGTAGACGAGCGTCTTCTTCCACACGCCTGGCATGGACACAAGGATATCCATGACCGGGGCATCAAAGCGTTAATGGGCGAACTTAGGCGTTTTTTTCACCCCGCCCTGGGTCCCGTGGCCGCTCGCGGAAGGGTCAGCGACCCGCGCGAGGCCCGAAGATGGCCGTCCCGATCCTGACCATCGTGGCGCCCTCCTCGATTGCGACCTCGAAATCGCGAGACATGCCCATCGACAACACGCTCGCAGCGGGCAGGCGCGTCACGAGCTGCTCCGAGA